>PBRN01000227.1 GCA_002725955.1 Pseudobdellovibrionaceae bacterium | reverse complement strand
GACCACTTATCCGTTATATCTACTCTCAACTTCATCAAGCCACCGGCTAAATTATACCCAGGCTGTGCTTTTACCGGCGTTCGATCTTTCCGCATCATCGCCCAAATACCTTTCGGCTTTGGTGGCTTATAGGTGACCCTTGCTGTGGCAGAAAACTCACTTAACGACTCTATTTTAAAATCGTCAATTTCACCTTCGTCTCTGTCACCAAAACTCGGATGCACAAATGGTGCATGAGCAAAATCAAGTCCATTTTCAATCACTCTGGCAAAATCTGCTTTCCAGATAAAATCACCGCGAATAGCACGCCAATTTTCTTTATCATCATACTCGGGGAGCTCTGGAATCGGAGGGCGTTCAGCTTCTGGTATATCGCCAACAAAAACCCAAACAAAGCCATACCTTTCGACAACAGGATATGCATCGACTCTAGCTCGGGTAGGAATAGGGCGATTCGGNTGGGCTGGGATTTTACGGCATTTACCCTTCTTATCAAACTGCCAACCATGGTAGGGACACTCGACACATCCGTTTACAATGCGAACGCCTTCAGATANAGAAGCNCCCCGATGGGGACAAACGTCATGCAAACATCGGATCTTTTTTTCCTCATCCCGAAACAATACAAAAAACATGCCCAGCATTTTTACTTTAACAGGCTTGTCCTTGATATTGTCGCACTCTTCAGCCACATACCATGTATTTTTTAACATAATGACACCCTCGAAAACTGGATAAAACTAGANCACTTTCCAGCCATGGACNTATATTGAACATTTCTACTATTTTTCTAGCAATCTTTTT
Source organism: Pseudobdellovibrionaceae bacterium (assembly GCA_002725955.1). Classification (GTDB taxonomy): domain Bacteria; phylum Bdellovibrionota_B; class Oligoflexia; order Oligoflexales; family Oligoflexaceae. Next base: position 19,797 of record PBRN01000227.1, on the reverse strand, counting down.
GCCAATACAAAGTACATTCTGCAATCATTATCTTANCNACTNGGAATATTGNCACTGATTTTAATAGACTCAGGACGTAACTCTTATTCTATGGTATAAGCCATGNTGCANACCTAATTCAGAATCTTTGTAAGGATCACAGATGAATACGGATTTAACCAAGGCTTCCGCTGAAAAAATAAAGACGNTAAAACAAGAATTAGAGCAACGATACGCAACATACGTCAAACAAGGCCTCAAACTCGATATGACCCGTGGCAAACCAGCTCAGGACCAGCTTGACTTAGCCAATGGACTGTTAGAATTACCAGGCCACGAAATAACNAAAACCAATAGCACAGACTTGAGAAACTATGGAGTACTAGAGGGNCTGCCAAAAGTTAGAGAACTTTTTGCAGACCTATTTGGAATTACCGCCAATGAAGTCATAACTGGGGGCAATGCCAGTCTTACCATCATGCATGATCTTGTCACTCAAGCAAGACTGCATGGAGTAGGCTCCAAAACGCCTCCATGGGAAGCAGAAGTAACCAAATTTCTATGCCCAGTNCCGGGATACGATCGCCATTTCAGTATCTGCGAACATTTTGGAATTCAAATGATTCCAATAGCAATGAATAGCGACGGACCAGATATGAAAGCCATAGAGGCTGCTGTAGCGGATGACCCGAATATTAAAGGGATATGGTGTGTTCCAAAATACTCTAACCCTGGTGGTCAAACCTACAGCGATGAGGTTGTGGATCGACTCGCTCAAATGAAANCAGCTGCCGAAGACTTCAGGATNTTCTGGGATAATGCATACATGGTGCATCATCTGGGANCNGGACCTGCNCCTTTNAAAAANATTCTGACTGCATGTAAAGANGCAAAAAATGACGATAGAGTCTATATGTTTGCATCTACATCGAAAATCAGTTTTGCGGGTTCAGGNATTTCAGCTTTGGGTAGCAGTATTGAGAATATTANTCGCTACCGCAGCCATATCAGTAAACAAACCATAGGTCCCGATAAAATAAATCAATACNGACACCTCCAATTNTTCAAAAANAANGAAGGCGTCATGAAACACATGGATAAACATGCTGCGCTTCTGTCGCCTAAATTTGCAGNNATTCAATCAATATTTAAAGAAGANCTNGATGGNTGNAACATTGCAAAATGGAGCAACCCATCTGGAGGNTATTTTGTCAGCTTAGATACNCAGCCTAATTGTGCAANAGCAGTTGTNGAGATGGCNGCCAAGGCNGGAGTAAAACTAACGCAAGCAGGCGCNACATGGCCATATGGAAAAGANCCTAACGACAGCAATATTCGTATAGCNCCCTCCCTTCCNCCTTTAGCGGAAGTNANTACAGCAATGCAAGTCGTAGCTACCTGNGTAAAATTAGTCGCTATCCAAAATCAAGAATCAAAGTAATACNCCAAAAATAAAAAGAGCCCTTNGNANGAAGGGCTCTTNTNAAAAANTTNTCAANTTATCTCAAATTAAAAGTCAGCGNACTATNCCTAAATTTTTGCTGATCCGATAGTTGCGACCATAGTTNTTATCCCATGCNACAAAGCTATCATCCTCATAGCGAATNGCAAATTCAATATCTTCTGGAGCACATCCCTTACATACAGGAAANTCAATTTCCCAACGTTCAACACCCGACGGAAAACCCTGAGCAAAACTAGCTGGNATCTGATTTTTAGTTTTCCAATCGTCATCTGAATAAACAACCGCAAGAATTTTTTCATCGCTAATATCACGAACCAAAATCTGAGCCGTTACAACTCCCCGTTTAGCATCGTAACCTTCCTTGAAGAATACTTTGTCGGCATATGATTTCATTAGCAATGGACTTGTAAGGATTGCGTCTTCCATGAATTTTTCTAAATGATACTGACGCCCCCAATTATCATCAGTCCAGCTGCGGCCATCAATCGAAAGTGATACGGAAAAATAGGCTACTGCCGCCTCACTCACCTGAAACGACCAGAGCTCTTGACCATCATCCGAAGGGGATACAAAAATGGCATCTGACACACCATCCTCGCCTTCAATATCGGTCCAGTTAACCGTTACCTTTTTACGCGGTGATAGATTCTTGACTTCAACGATTCCAGAAAGAGCTGAACCCTGGTAACAACCAGCAATAGGGGGGCATTGATAACTTCGAGCATTCAGAAGAGCCACTTCCCCCATCGCAAAGGCTGAAACTGATAATGATGTTAGTAAACAAGCTACTGCTATTCTTAACACAGTCATTTTTGTCCTTCCCTGGGGTTCTTTAAAAAATAATATAAATGCTTGGCCACATGCCTAAAAAGGTACCCCTGTTATTTCGATAAATTTATATGGCGCGCACAGCATCCTTAAGTGTTTTTCCTGCCTTAAAATAAGGCAACCTTGATGCATCAATACTGATCGGTTCACCAGTCTTAGGATTACGACCTACACGACAGGCACGATCACGCACTGAAAAAGCCCCAAAACCCAAGAGGACAACTTCCTGATCCTCTTTTAAGGCCGATGTAATAGTACCTACCACAGCTTCAAGGTATTTGGCTGCTTCAACTTTATTGATATTTGCTGCCTGAGCTACTCGTGCCGTAAATTCTGCTTTATTCATTCTTTACTCCCTCCAAGAAAAAATAGTTTCAAAATGCGATCAATAGAAAACCGTCTCTCTCTAGCAACAAAATTCAACCAATCTGCCAATCAGCGGTGAATGATTATGATCACGGGGATCTGTTAAAAAAGATCTACCAGTGATGATGTAAAATTACAATATACATTAGATTAAATACTAAAATTAGCTCACATAAGCCTTTTTTGTTGTAAAATTACATTGACATCGATGCCCACAATTGTTCTTATGATGACGGAAAAAATGTCAACTGCGAAAATTTTTGGAAATCACATCCTCAAGGGTGCTGGCTTCAGGCCCATTTTTTTAGGTGAGAAATGAAACATTTAGAGCATCGGTTCCTCAGTTTTGACACTTCGAAAAATACTTACCCGTTTTCAGCCTACCTGAATTCCCTCAAGGCCCAGGGGTGGCGAGTACTTTCTCTCCGCTATTGGGAACTTTCCCAGAAATATACCGGCGCATTAGTGAAAAGCAGAAAAATCTAAACTGCACATAAATTTCACAACACTTAAAAATTAACAGTGATCTATTTTCCAAAAAAAACTCCAGATAGCACCGCGTGCTACTGGAGTTTTTTCATATTCACTATCCAAAGGATAAATAAAGGGCTATCAGGCTAGTAAAGCGATGGTATACACCGCTTTATTAAAGATTACCGGACTAAGACCGTAACCGCTGTTCCTTCAGCTTCAACCCGACCATATACCTCACGCCGATCGGAAGAGGCCTTAGACCGCTCAGCAACCACATACCAGCGTCCATCAGGCAGAACCACCTGCCGGTCGGGTCCGGAATTTAGCAGAATAATCATCTCATTCGGGTTACGATTAGTTTTACGAATCACGGCATAAATCAGGCCATTACCAAAGTCTCTCACAGACATATTACGGTAGATTTCATCCTGAGACGCAAAGTGTAGCCCATATGATTCTCGGCGCAGCTGAATCATATGTTTGTAATAATCAAACACCTCAGCATTACGTTTTTTAAGATTCCAATCAATCTGATTCACCGAGTCAGGAGCCTTATATGAATCGGTAAGGCCATCTTTTGATCGCAAAAACTCGCTACCGCTATGCAGCAACGGAATACCTTGCGAGACCAGCACGATGCCATTAGCAAACTGAGCAATGCGCTCCTTATAGGCTTGGCTTACTGAAAAACTTTGCCTTTCAGACCATGCTTGGATTTTATCCCAGAGACTCAAATTATCATGAGAGCTGACGTAATTAATCGTCTGCGAGGGGTCTGAAGCAAACTGAGCTCGAGCAACATTGCCATCACCAATACTTCCACGAAGGCCATTCATCACCAAACCAAGATCGTAATCTTGGTTAAACACGTAACCCCCGCCACTGCCATCATTATTTGCCCCTTTAAGAGCCTCACGATAAAGAAAATTAAAGCCACCAAAAGTCACTAATTTCCCTTCACTATACATAGAACGAAGGTGATTCAAACGAAAATGCCTAGGATCCGGGTCACTATAAGCCACCCACGGTTCACCATATGTGAGCAATTTTCGATCAGGGAAAGTACGGTTCAAACTGCCAATCCAATCAGCAATCACTTGATGATCGAACACCCCGGCAAGATCAAAACGGAAACCATCGATCCGATATTCTCTGACCCAATATTCCAATGAATCAAGAATCATTTTCCGAACCATCCGATGATTACCATCGAGAGTGTTACCTGTACCTGTCAATTCATAACCAACCCCATCAGGAGTTCGCAAGAAATACTGTTTACTAATAGGAGATAAGTAATCTTCACCCTCATCAGTTTCTCTAAAGGGGCGCAACCATGTATGGTTATAGACAACATCCATCACCACACGAATCCCATGACGGTGGAACTCATTAATCATAGTTTTGAATTCCCGGATACGCTCTACCGGATCATCGGAGTTAACAGCATATAGTTCTTCTGGCACATTGTAGTTCTCAGGATCATAACCCCAGTTGTAACAACCAAGGAAATTATAATCATCCTTATCTGAGCATGTTGCATAATCAAAAATCGGCATCAGTTGAACATGGGTCACACCCATCTCTTTTAAATGAGCTATACCTGTTTTAATACCAGTGTCAGAATCACCATTTAGCCAAGTTTTATCCTCTACCATACCCAGAAAGCGCCCTCTATTTTCTGCGCTGACACCCGATGTACTCGATTTGGTAAAGTCTCTTACATTAGCTTCATATACAATAGATTCTTCCAACTCTTTCAGCGGTGGGTAATCGACCCAACCTCCTTCGGGCTCTGTTTGAGATAAATCCATCACAATACAAAAATTGCTACCACCTTTAACCATGCGGGCGTATGGATCTCGAACAACTTTACCATCTAGTAAAAAGTAGTATGGCTTCAGATGATAATTCCCCGGTACAGTAACAGTATACATCCCATTATCTATACCTTCTTGAGTTACTGGCCCCATAGGAATCACACGGCCATCTAACCACAGCTGAACGTCTTTCCTGTCAGGAGACCAAATAGTAAATTGCGTTTCCTTACTGCTCCAAGTTGCTCCAGGCTCAACCAACCTGGGAAAACCAGCACGATACCAGCTGAAACAACGAGTGGCTTCTTCTCCAAGACTATTCAGAGCAAACAGACAAACATAGCCCTGATCATCCTTACCCAAAATGTCATCAACTGATAACTGAACTTCGCCATTGAAATCTACCCCCTGATCAGAGGAGGCAGTACCATTGATCTGATAACTAGCCTTAACAACGGCCCCTTGACCACCTTCAGCTGTGAGCTTAACTAACTCATTAAGCCCATCATAAACAGGGCCTCCAGCAGGAAAAGCCGCTACTTTAGTTTTGAATGAAATCGCTGGGCAATCATCCAGAGATTCCCAATAACCATTGATAACCTTTTCAGGATACTTGGCTAACATAGTGTTATAAGGTAAGAAACAACCATCTCTGTGTACAAAGTTTCTCGTTTTTTCATCGAACCCGTTGTTAATTACCAATCGAGCAGGCTGCGAATCCAATCCATTAGGATAGACATCAGGATTGTCATATCGAGGTAGCAAAATCTGAAACCATCCCGGATAACCAGAAACTGGGTTCATAGCTTTGCCGGGCCAACTCCCCAAGGATTTATCTAGAACCACTGGCAAAGGATTACCATCCTTATCAAAACCCGAAGAAGTTATTTCACCTGCTAACTGCCAGTACCAAATATAGGGATTAGCCCACCCCTGGTCTGGAAGCTTAGCAAAGATTCTAATGGGCTTACGTTTCACATTAATCACCTGACTAACGGATTGACCGCTCACCACTGCCGCAATCTCCACTCTTCCTTCTCTAAGGCCAGTCAATAGCCCATCCACTGACAACTTCGCCGCATCGCCAGATAAGACGCGCCAAATAATCTTGTCAGTCACCTGAAACTTCTGACCAGGTATTGGGCTATACAAGACAGTCAAGCGTCTGGTTTCATCCACCCCTAGATCGTCTTCCCCATCTAATGCAATGAAGAAAGACTTTGAGTCGTAGGTATGAATCTCTGGAGTACTTGCAACCAAGCGCTCTCCGGAAAACAGTAACAAGCAAAAACTAAACAACATCAAAACAAAACGACGCTGCAAAAATAAATCGAATTTATCAAATGATGACATTCTCATGATCTACATCCCTCCCAGGAGCGAGAGTCCGAAACCTTGATAATAGGCTCCGTTAAACGAAAAATTTGGAACTCAGCCTAGAAATATCGTGCTTTTAAGCTGCCAATGCAATTAAAAAAGACAATTCATTGACCACAAGGCCAATAAAAATGGGCTGAGTTAGCCATCATGGTCGCAAGTATATACAAAAAATTTATTTTTCTACGTCAACAATACTAGTGCATCGACTCGCTGCACATTTTTTAGTATTTTTACCACAACCCAAGATTCCTGCGAACAAATGAGCATCTAGGCAATAACGACACAACACAAAGCCTAAAAAATAGATAAAATCATCACTAGAGGACCTTTTTAAAATTCACTCGTACGCATAAATCAATTATTTGGCAAAATTGGTCAGATGTTTGATTATAAAGAAAAAAAGAGTTCTTTTGTAATTAAACAACAAAAACTGACCCTCCTCCAACAGTAGAGCTGGATTTTAACTTTGGTTTGGCACTATAAAGTTTATGAACTGATTTATTTTTTGAGCAGGAAGGTTTGACATGTTATCCAATGCGCCGAATTCAGATCCAAAAGCCAAAGCGCCAACACTCATCCTGAAGTCGGACGCTGATAAAAGTCTGCAATTAGACTTATACAGGAAAATGTGTCTGTTTCGACGCTTCGAAGAGAAAGTCGGATTAGCATATACCAAAAGAAAGTTCTCAGGTTTTTGTCACCTCCATATTGGCCAAGAAGCCCTGTGTGCTGGTGTCCAAGCAGCTATCAAAGACACTGATTATATTTTTTCTGGTTATCGCTCCCACACTCAGGCGATAGCTAAAGGCATTAAACCAGGCCAAGTTATGGCCGAGCTATTCGGCAAAGCGGATGGTATATGCCGTGGTAAAGGTGGCTCTATGCACATGTTTAGCGCAGAACACCGTTTTATGGGAGGGCATGGTATTGTCGGTGGACAACTACCATTAGCTGCAGGAGTCGGCTTTGCCATACGTTACGAAGAAAAGGATGATATCGTTGTTTGCTATATGGGAGATGCTGCTACCAATCAAGGGGCCTTCCATGAAGCTTTAAATATGGCTGCTACTTGGGATATCCCCGTTCTATATATTATTGAGAACAATCGATATGGCATGGGTACAGATATTCGTCGCACCTCAAGCATTGACCATTTATGGAAAAGAGCCTTGTCTTATGACATGGATTATTCAGACGTCGACGGTATGAATGTTCTGGCAACTTACGAACACGTAACCAAACTAGTAAACAAGATGAGGGATGACAAAAAGCCTCATCTTATGGAAGCCTTAACCTATCGCTATCGAGGGCATTCCGTTTCTGACCCGGGGACCTACCGCACTAAGTCAGAGGTAGAAGAGTACCAAAAAAATCGCGATCCCATCATGCAACACGGGAAAGCCTTAGTGAGCCAAGGTTACGCAACTGAAGCCGAACTTAAGGCATGGGACAAGAGCGCAAAAGAAGCGGCCAAAGAGGCCGAAAAATTTGCCGATGAGTCTCCTTTTCCACCCATATCAGAAGCACTCGATCATAACCTGGTTCCCTAGAACCTTTACTGAATAAGGATAAGCAATTATGGCAACGCTCACTTTTAGGGAAGCCCTCGGCCAAGCTATGGCAGAAGAAATGGCAATAGACGAAAAAATATTTTTGATGGGCGAAGAAGTCGCAGAATATGATGGGGCCTATAAGGTCTCCAAAGGCCTGCTCAAGCAGTTTGGGCCCAAAAGAGTCTGGGATTCTCCGATTTCCGAAAATGGCTTTGCAGGACTTGGTATTGGCGCAGCAATGGCTGGTTTAAGGCCTATCATCGAAATGATGACCTGGAATTTTGGCATCCAAGCTTTCGATCAAATTGTGAACCACGCCGCAAAAATGAACTATATGTCCAGTGGACAGTTTCCTATACCGATCGTGTTCAGAGGCCCAAATGGTCATGCTCACATGCTAGGAGCTCAGCACAGTCAAGCTTATGAAGCTATGATTACTAACGTACCTGGACTGAAAGTGGTCACCCCATCGACTCCTTACGATGGTAAGGGCCTGCTCAAAGCAGCGATCCGTGACAACAACCCAGTAATATTTCTCGAATCGGAAATGATGTATGGCATGAAGGGTGAAGTCCCTGAAGATGAATATATCATTCCATTAGGGGTTGGCGACATCAAAAAAGCGGGAACAGACGTTACGATCATTTCATGGAATAAAATGATCCACAAATCAATGGAAGCAGCCCAAAGTCTGTCTCAAGAAAATATTGATGCTGAGGTCATCGATCCTCGCACTCTGCAACCATTAGATGAAGATCTGATTTTTGAATCAGTTCGCAAAACTCATCGCGTGGTTATCGTTGAAGACTCATGGGATTTTGCGTCTGTAGGAGCTCAGATATCAGACCGAATCCAACAAGAATGTTTTGACGACCTAGATGCTCCAGTGGAACGAGTCACCAACAAATTCACTCATATCCCCTACAATGAAGAGCAAGAAGAGTATGTCGTCCCTTCTGTTCCTCGTATTGTTGAGGCTGTAAAACGCTGCCTCTATCGAGATCAATAAAAACCTGAGAACACCAATACCTCAAATAAAGACGGAGCAATATATGCCTGAAGTAATTGAAATGCCAAAACTTAGCGATACCATGGAAGAGGGCGGTATTGCCAGTTGGCTCAAAAAAGAAGGTGACTTCGTCGAGGATGGTGAAGCACTTTTAGAGATTGAAACCGATAAAGCAACTATGGAATATCAATCTCCAGAAGAAGGGATACTGCTAAAAATTATCGTTCAGGCTGGTCAAACCACTAACTTAAATTCACCTATTGCACTGATAGGTGAGAAAGACGAAAAGTATGACTTGGATGAAATTTTAGCCAAGCACACTAAAGCCTCTTCGACACCCGAAAAATCTGAAGCAACACCAACACCAACACCAACACCAACACCAACACCAACACCAACTAACCCCGTTACTGGCTCTGTAGCCACTCTTCCTGGAAAACAACAATCACGTGCTCCAGGCGAAAGAATCAAATCTTCACCTCTTGCAAGAAAAGTGGCCAAAGCTAAAGGGCTAGACATCAGTACGATCAGAGGAAGTGGACCAGGAGGCCGGGTCATCCTTTCAGATGTTGAACACGTCAACCCCATCATGCCTATGCAAATGCCAAGCCCTGGCTTCGGATCCATAGCAAACCATGAACCAACTGTTGTGCCCGTCTCGATGATGCGCAAAACAATAGCCAAAAGACTTCACGCTGCCAAGAATGAAGCACCACATTTTTATTTAACTGTTTCTGCTAACATGACTAATTTATTGGAGTGGCGAAAAAGCCTTAATAACAATAAGACTAAGGATGAGCAGATTAAAGTTAGTGTTAACGATCTTATCGTATTTGCTGCGGCAAAGGCACTATGCAAACACCCTGAAGTGAATGCTTCATGGGAAGATACTTCTATTCGCCAGTATCATGATGTTCATATGGCAGTTGCTGTAGCGGTACAAGACGGATTAATCACTCCCGTAGTAAAGTTTGCTAACAGCAAAGGCGTAAGAGAAATTGCAGCCGAGAGCAAAGAATTGGTGAAGAAGGCACGGGAAGGTCAACTCAAGCCGGAAGAATATGCTGGCGGCACCTTTACCATTTCAAACCTAGGGATGATGGGCATCGAAGAATTCACAGCTATCATTAATCCTCCCCAGTCAGCGATCCTAGCAATCGGAGCAACTATCCCAACCCCATGGGTCAATGAAGATGGAGATATTGCAGCTCAACCAAGAATGAAAATGACCATGTCTTGCGATCATCGAGTTATCGATGGTGCTCTGGGCGCAACGTACTTACAAACATTAGTCTCATTTTTAGAAAATCCTCTAATGATGATGGCCTAAAAAGAATAGCAGTCGAAAAACTGCATCGATACCAAAGCTAGGAAGCCCTGCCTATATTTAAGTGGGGCTTCTTTTTTTTAAATAGCCCAACTAAAGATTTATTCAACTTACTGATTTCGATTAACCTGGCCCAATGCAGTCGAGGCTAACTTAGCAACTTCATCCCACAAATGATTTTGGACATGATCTTTGGGAGCCAACCAAGAACCACCTACTGAGATCACTCCTTTAAGCCGAAAATAATCATTCATATTGTCGGGACCAATACCACCAGTAGGACAAAAATGATATTGAGAGAATGGTCCCATTAGCGCCTTCACTACATTCACTTGAGCTGGGAATATTTTGAAACATTTATAACCATATTGTGCGGCAAACATCAATTCCGAAGGTGTCTGAATACCCGGCAAAAAAGGTAAATTTGCCTGCTTAGCAACTTGCAGTAGTTCCCTACTAATGCCCGGGCTTACTCCAAATTTGGCACCTGCATTCACAGCTGACTCAAGATCTGCAGGACTAGTAAGAGTCCCAGCCCCAACGATCATTTCAGGTACTTCTGCTGCAATCTGAGAAATAGCTTCCAATCCGCAATCGGTCCTTAAAGTCACCTCCATCACTTTGATTCCACCACGAATCAAGGCTCTAGCTAACGGAACGCAATCATTTAAATGGTCTATAGTAACCACGGGAATGACAGGAGAACTCCCTAAGATATCTAACATTCTCATAAGCGCCTCTCATCCCATTGATGCACCGCAGCGGCAGCAGCTCCGAGCAAACCAGGGCATGGATGATTGACAATGTAGGTGGGAATGCGCTTAACGAAGTCACTCATTCTACCTTTATCCTCAAAACGAGAGCGGAATGTACTTTGCTGAAGGATAGGCATAATTCTGGGGGGAATACCTCCACAAATATAAGCTCCCCCTCTTGCGCCAAAGGTCAAAGCAATATCACCAACGACACTGCCCAGAACTTTACAGAAAAGATCGAGGGCACTGGAAGCAACATCGTCCTTATGTTGCAAAGCCTGATTTGTGATCCAAGCAGCTTCTTTACGTATATTTTGCTCTGGAGCCTCACTATTTCGACCTGTTGATAGAACAGTCATAGTTTCATAAAGATCCTCAAGGCCCTGCCCTGATAATAAACGCTCTCTTGATACTCGCGGAAATTTAGCTGAAAAGATCTCCAAGACCTTTCTTTCGATCTCGGATTCTGGAGCAAAAGCACCATGACCGCCTTCTCCAACGACAGGAATCCAGCTATTTCCATTAGGAACTAGTCCTGCAACGCCGAGGCCGGTGCCAGGCCCCACCAATACCTTGGGATAATTTTCTTCAATATCTCCAGCACCAATTTTTGCCAAGTTTTCTTCTGGGATCCAAGGTAAAGCCATAGCTTGCGCTGCAAAGTCGTTGATGACATCAAGTTGCTCAAAGCCAATTTGCTGCTGCAAATCCTTTACCGAAAAGCTCCAACCATGATTAGTCATCGAAACCTGATCTGAATAAACGGGACAAGCTATAGCAATCACTCCCCTCACAGGTCGAATGTATGCTTCAACTTCAGCTTCCACTCCATCCAAATAGGATGAAATTGCCAATCCGATATGAGGGTAATCGACACAGGATAATGTTTGTTTGAATTGGGGTATTACCGAGCCGTTCTCGCATAGGGCAAACCGGGCATTTGTCCCACCAATATCAGCAATGAGGTTGTAGCTCATACGCTGCTCCTGTCTGAATAAATTTTTACTATCCATGGTACATCATATAACTGAACAAAATTCTTACATAGAGGTCTCTATAAGAATCACTTATTTTTGTTTAACATTTCCAGCACAGTGAAGATATTTTTTTCCTTACCACACCTCAAAAAACTTGGCGAAACAGTTAATTAAGCAGTTAAGATCCGGCTAAAAAAANATCAGANTGTGCAGCCTCAAAAANAATNAAAGNANTCATGCCTAGATAGCATANTAAAACANACGANAAATTAACCNGNNCACACGCCACGATGACCAAGGATATANATACTTACANCACATAAAGCCGANAATTCATTTTCAGANGTTTTTTTTGGTAANATTTAATANTTTTTGTAAATATATAGCATAACTATTNTTCACAGGTGGCATNATTGAATAATCTAGCAGNAAAAATAGAAGTACTTCTNAGCGATCTGAGTAAATCAGAACATAAAGTAGCTCGGCAAGTGCTCGATGATATTCATGGCACCATTCGATCTAGCATTTCTAACCTAGCAAGAAANNCTCAAGTNAGTGAACCAACTATCAATAGATTTTGTCGCACATTAGGCTGTGCAGGTTTTCCNGATTTTAAATTGCAGCTTGCTCANNGTNTGGCCTCTGGTCAACAGANCTACTCATCTAACNCTCCTAAATTTAATGATTCCCCCAAGGANTATGNCCGTAAAGTTTTTGAAAATAGCGAACAGGCACTGGGTTACAACCTAAAACGAATCAANANAGAAAAGATTCAAATTGCCGTCGACAGTTTATCACNGGCCCGACGAATNGCATTTTATGGATTTGGTATCTCTGCAGCAGTAGCTCTTGATGCTCAGCANANGTTTTTTCGGCTGAATATACCTGTGGTCGCTCANATTGATGAAATGATGCAAAGGATGGANGCTGCNNCTATGAATGAAAAAGATGTTATGGTGGCTATCTCACATNGCGNAACAGNCANACCACTATTAACCTCAATCGAAATTGCCAGNGAATCNAAAGCNACCGTCATCGGCATTACNGCTGCCGATTCGCCTATGGTCAATCGCTGCAGCCTATCAATCGAAACTAATCTACCGACAAATCATAATGACGATATTATTTATCACCAGATGACTTCAAGGATCGTACAGTTAGCNATCATAGATGTTCTGGCTACAGGAGTTACACTGAAGAAAGGTCCCGATTTTCAAAATCATCTACAGAATATCAAATTAGCATTACAAGAAACACGTTTAAGTCTTGAACCTATCTAGAATATGTTTACNCTAAATTTNAATTAATTTTCAAAGCTCTGTATTGATTTCTCCATCGCCCTAGCTAATCGNCTNTTTCCTGAAGTAACGTAATTTTCACNATCACCATCTAATGCTCTCACNTCNGATGACTCTCTCGTTGGNGGAGCATCAAGTTTTGCTATTTCTCTTTCCAGTTTTTTNGCATAAAACTCAATTAAGTTCTCTTTCTGCTNTTCGACNGTTGGCTCTTTTTTCTTCGATATAGCTGGACCCTGTGTTTTNNTCGGATCCTGCCNAGGATTGAGTTCATCCACTGTAGCCTTNGGTATGTCTTTAGNTACTTCTACNGAAGCTCTNTTTTTCAAACCACTAGATGACCCATTAGCCATTTGATCTGAAATCGNTTTCTGTTTTTGATCTNTAGTTAANGCAACTTTAACNGCTGATTTCTGAATAGANTCNGTNTGGTTNGAAGACTCTTTAGGNNTNTTGACNAAATTTTCTGGTTGCGCTTTNACNCCAGCAGGAANCATNTCCTTACTAGGTTGAATATTCTTTNGTTGAATGCCTTTTTGCTGNTGAGCTATTTTAGACAATGAACTTATTAGTTTCTGTGGTAATGGGGATAGATTATCCATTTATTGCCTCCAAACATATCTAAACGGCNACAATTCTCTAAATTATGCCTTAGAAAATTATGCATTAATTAATTAAACACTNATTNAGAAAATATTACCTATCTGAANACCANAACANTATTATNAAGCTAAATCATANNNTTACGNAAAAATNTNNTCATATGCTTTTAGAACTTAATCTGTATTANTNNTGGNTTAANNCCCCNTTNNTCAANAGANNCNNGGCAAATNGAANNGACAATAAAGTNCATANTATTANGNAATTAGAACTATATCTACTCGTTCAAANCCANAGAATGATTAAGCTTTACTTCTAGNGCATAGTTCACNAGACTATTTTCCTTTTTAGTAAAGATATCAGTTACATTTGATTATTCTCAAATCACAGCCGATAAGAAGACGGGAGGTTGTNATATGTCTGCGTCTGCAGGATTTAAAATATCTTTTAGNAAAACCGAATTNTTGATACGGGTGGCNTTAAAGCATTCTGCAACCATNCAATCNNANCGNCCNCCTGCTGACCTNATCCCAAAGGTTACCAAGAAAATGGAACAGCTGAAAAAAANTGGTTCAATCTCACAATTCATTATTTTCGAAGAAAGGCTTCACCAAGCCTGGAGAGCAATATCCCTAAATAATTTCGCCTTCATTAAAAATGATCANCCGATTACCTTTACCATTGCTGCAGGTTTTCCAGAGTTGCCCGGNTTCACTCTCAAANTAGAAAANNACACTCCNTTGATGTCAATTGATAANAAGCATCTCNAAGNNTTAAAAGGCTATAAGCCAAGATGGTTTCANTACTTCGTTGAACATCAATTAAACCTACTNCATNTTCATGATAAACNAGACCGTTCACTNTTAAATATGATTCAAAGACGNGCTTTNGCNGGANAGCTGATTACTGATGTTCCAATNTCTATGGTTTCGCACAANAAAAATACTTTGTGGACTTANANGGCATGGCCTGAAAATGAAGGTCTTAGTGTTTATATTCACAATATAAAGTGCTTACTAAGCAAGAAAAGGCGACTCTTGTTTTATAGTTCNATTGAAAAAGAAGTGACTGAATTGTCTCAAGAAATGGGCTATCAATATAGGTATCTTAAAGAACAAATNGATAANGATATCAAGCTAAGCGTCCGGGGCATTGAAGTCCTTGGCGCCGAACTTCCATTATCTATACTAGTCGGACTNAAAACAAATACTAGNCTAGAAGACCTATACGCAGGAGCGAGGNCNAANGCNTCATCNGGNAAGAGTAAGAAGNNCACAAAGAAAAATAGCCAAGNNCAAAAAAGTGNTCCAGNTACNCAAGNCAATCAACAAAAACTAGATAGCTTAACNCCAGAAATGAAAGCTGGTATCGGNCTACTCAAATTAGANATCGACACNAANAAACTAAANGCAAANATNGTTGANTTNAATACTGATTGGTANAATGACGANCGCTACAATATATGTTGGCANTGGCTGCGTGCTGAGCTCGAAAGATACGGCATACAAAACCATAATAGAGATATCACAGTTAAGTTAAAAGACCANCTTCGAGAGCAACAGGATNTAAATGGTNTACCTGTGGCNGAAGGAAGTTTACCNACNACAGGAGAACAACCCTATATAGTNNAAATTCACAAAGAANTAGATGANNACAAAATGTCGGGCGCTATGNATATGAGACAAAACAGAAATGTGACATTTGCNTATACNGGNGATCTTATTGGTAGACTTGCTTTTGAGACCGAAGGNACNGATGGNAAAGATGTTTANGGAGAGATTATTAAACAAAAAGTAGACTACGACACCCTGGGTTTCGCAATTGGNGAGGATATTCGGGTTGAANCNGGACGCTATTATGCAACCTCTCCNGGNATCCCTAAAATCACTAAAAATAGTATTGAAATNGAAAAAGTTTATGAACATCANGGTGACATCGACCTAGCTTCAGGCGATGTATCATTTGATGGACCNATTGTAATCCATGGTAGTATTGAAACTGGCGCTACGGTCATAAGCACTGGAGACGTNATTGTNGAGGGCGGTATTTANGGTGGTAACGTAGTACTAAAAGGGACTCTTAATGTCACTCAAGGGATCGTAGGATGCAAAGATAGGCGAATCGAATGTGAAGAATTAACAGCTGGNTTCATAGAATCCAGCCGTNTNCTTGTCCANCATGATGCCAATATTCAAAGAAANATCATGAACAGTGAGGTTATTATTGGTGGAGATTTAAAGTTAACCGAAGAAGATTCAATGGTAGCTGGCGGTCGTTTATCNGTATATGGAGTTATGCAATGNTCTAACCTTGGCATGAAAGGNTTAGTTGGAGAGGTCTTTATGGGATCCAATTGGCGACGACGCTCACGACTGGACCANTGGGAAAGTCGATACGAAAAGATAAAAAATGCCTGGACCACCCTGAAAAATGAACTAGCCACCATCAGAAGAAAAGGCAAACACGAACTAACAAAAAAGCACGTGGAAAAGAAAGAGTTACTTACCAAACAAAATGAANGATATCGAAATATAATAAATANAATAGAAGAAAAAGTAGAGNNTCTTCATAATACAGACAAAGAAGTAAATGAAGAATGTAAGATAGTAATCAAAGCCGAACTAAATGATCAAACNANAATCGTNATGGGNGAACAAGAAATCGAACATGGTGAAATCGCTAAAATTGAAATTTTACCGGTTCCTCGTAGNGGGAGATTTATTCATCCCATTGATGAGGATCAACTAGAAGCTGATAATGCTGAGGATAAGCCNAAGAAAAACAAGAGNACTGAAGCAGCATAAAATAGCCTATCTTCACTTCAAAATAAAGTTAGTCATTTCATCTAAGAACTTATATTCATAATAAAATTAGGTTTTCTCCTTTTTTAAATCAACTTTAAATTAAAATTTAACCCGGAATCCCTGTGAAACTAAAAAGCTGCTATCATAGTATATGCGTTGAACAGGTTTAGACCGATCCGAAATTCCAGTGATTATGTAAATCATCTAAATGATAATCTGAATAATGGTATTTCCTGTATATATAAATTTGTAGATTGAGGCAAAAAAACATGGAATCATTTAAACCCGGTGACATAGTAGCCATGCAAGAATACGAAGACATAACCATGGTTATCCGAGATGTAGACAGTCATCAAATCACCACTGACTGGATGGTTAATGGGGAAATCAAAACTCACCGATTCCATAGTAAACAACTGAAAAAATTAACCCAGAAATTAGTCGTATTGGAAAATATAAGCCACAAAGGTTATGAATATCGCTCTATGTCAAATAGCGAAGTTGAAATGATTATTGATGAGAAATGGCATAACATCGGTAGTCTTACCGAGAATCAGAATCTAGAAGCATGGCTGAAAGAACTTCACAAGTCTCCAGACAGGATTCAGCGGCATCTATCTTCAATCATAAAAGCAATAGATAGATCCGCTTAACCCATTTGATATAGAATGCCCTGTAAAAAAGAATCAGAAGCATTCAGTTAAGCTTACTGTCCAGCTGTATATGCTCCTTTCTTAGCATATACATGATCCCTCAGTACTCTATCGAAGCGCTCACCATTAGTAATGGGCTTACGCATCATCAATTTACAAAGCAACTGCTGCGGTAAAGTGCTACTGGATTTTGAATATAGCTGTAAAGCATACTTAGAGAAATCACGAACCAATACATCAAAAATTTGGTCGACAAGATCGTCCTCTAAGTTATGTATAGCCCAACTTTCCAGTATTAACTGACCATAGGCAACCAGAGTAAACAACTCACCGATGACCAATAGAAAGTCAATGTCCTTAATCTGCTTCTTATTTGGCCTCGCAACCATCAACATTTTTTTAAAGGTTGATATCTGCTTCTTAAAAACAGCTACATTTGACAAATTACACTTATTATAGGCTGTACGATAGTCATGGAACTTAATCTTACTAAGACCTTTAGTTGGACCTTGGTTAAATAAAAAATCATCATTACAACTGTCATTCCGTGCCTGGATGTCAGGAAACTCACCAGGCTTAAAGAAATAATTTGCCATAAATTTGATAATCAAAGCCATGTTGACATGAACAGTACCCTCCAGTTTTGGCAGTGCTCGAATATCAATAGTGGCATTTTCAAAGTACATGTCTTTCTCAAAGCCTTTGGCTGCCAAAATATCCCACAGCTGGTTGACCACTTCTTCACCCTGAGTAGTAACTTTCATTTTGACCATGGGGTTGAACAATAAATACCTTTTATCTGTCTCACTGGCACTGCGCATATAATCTTTAGCTCGATCGGAAAAAATACGCATAGCCATAAGCCGAGCATAACTGTCCATAAACAGCTGCTTGATATGGATAAAATCTGTTACATAATGATCAAACAAACGACGATTTGCCGCATGGTCAAGGGTTTCATAAAAGGCATGAGTGCAGATACCGATAGAAGCAATACCCAAATTGAACTTCATAATGTTTATGGTATTCAATGATGAGTCCCAAGCCTTACGCCCTTTTTCTGATATATCACTTTCCTGGATCGGATAATCATTAAGCTTAAAGTGAGCTACATAATCCTGATTATTAATTATATTTTTGACGCATTCGTATTTCGGGTGCTGAGAATTCACCGTAAAAAAGACATAATCATCTGTACCTGCAATTTTCCCAAATGTACTAACTAAAGCTGCCTTATTACCATTGCCAATATAATACTTTTCCCCGCGAGCAAGATAGCTACCGTCTTCCTGGGGATGCAAGGTCATTTCAGAAGCATATATATCAGCACCGTGTTCCTTTTCAGATAGACCAAACGCAAAAATTTCACCATCAAGCAGCAGCTGAGCTGCCTTTTTTTTCAGTTCTTCGTTACTACCCAGAAAGATGGGTCCTAGTCCCAGAGCACTCACCTGAAAGCAGTACCAATAAGTCAAACCATAAAAAGCAAGTATCTCACAGAAATCCACAATTCTCGCAGTATCCCAGCGGGCATTCTCTCCATAGCCTTGGGGCGTCAATAAGGTAGCAAAAATCTTTTCTTTCTTATTAAACTCCAAGAACTCCGTATACCAACGCCGGCTTTCATAATCGGCTTTCCTTTTTTGCAATCCCATTTCTTCAAAAAAAGAGATGGTTTTAAGCATAATTTCTTTAGTTTCAGTATCTGGATATGATTGGGCAAATTTTTTCGGGTTAAGTAAATTCATAGAAATCCCATTATTTATAATCGATGAGTTCCAGGATATTATGGAACCTCGTTTTTCAAATTAGATAAAAACTCATCCTACAGGTCTATCGATTCTGACCGGTTTTGCCAATCCCTATTTTTTCTGCACTATAATGATGCAATACTTCAATATGACCATTATATATAGCGTCAAAAATGGAGGGGAACTCAATTTTAGAACCTTATTTTGCAAATACTATCCTGATAGGTTTAATGGTTTCTCGATTTGTTGGTTTGATACTCAAATGCTCCATAAAAATTAACTAAAGATATAGTAAATTTTCCATGATAGACTGCAGCCCCTCTAAGCAAGAGAGTTCACTCATTGAGAAAGTATGCGTTGGATAGATACAGCTCATCGTGATCTCAAATGAATATTCCATTTGGAGGGTACAATATTGATGTTAAAAAGTCGTATTCATACAACAGCTGCAGCTATTTTTTTTCTAACAGGTTTCGTAGTTGCTAATGAAAGTCGAGCTGAATCTAGCATCGGCGCTGAGTATGATGCAGCAGTTATTTCTCGCAGTGCTGATAATAGTGATACAACGATCGCCCTAAAAACAATCGACCTCTTCTTCTTCTTCCAAGCGGACAAAACGAAAGCTTATGTGCAACTAGATTTGCTGAACCCAAAGTGGACTTCAACTGCTGTAGATACTGATGTTGCAAATACTAACAAGGCTTTTGATGATGCATGGATCCAGTATGGATTCAACGATAGTCTGAAATTAAAAGTAGGCATCG
>PBRN01000226.1 GCA_002725955.1 Pseudobdellovibrionaceae bacterium | reverse complement strand
ATGCGGTATAGCATATGGACCGATTGAAACCTTTTATCCTGATGCCAGTCCAATAGATTATGACGCCTATGGAAAATCTATTGTTTTAGCTTCTCGATATCAAGCAATGAGACAAGCTATCTTAACGTCTTTGCAATTAGAAGGTAATATTTTAATTCTGACTGAAACTGTTTTTAATAGTATAGATAAGTCGAAAAGAAACAGCTTCACTAAATTTGGATTTGAAGAGCATGATATTTGGGTTCGTCATGATCCCAATGCCAGTTGCCTATATTATCGACTAACATCGGATATCAAAACTTACTAAGATGGCAGAAACTTTGGCAACCAGTGAGCAGATTCATTGTGCAGTGGGTACTACTTAGGGGCCTGTCAAAGCATATTTTTCGAAATCTGGTGCAATCAGGTACGATCTTTGGGGGTCGGTATTAACCCATGCCATCAGCTATGCACAAGCTCGGAAAAGAATTTTTTCGGCCTTCAACTTGTTGCCTGCTAACATCATTGTTTTGCAGGAATCGGTTTATGAATCTCTGCCTAAGGAAGTGAAAAATACTTTCGAGTTGGTTGATTTATCAATCAATGAACTTCAGGTTAGAGACGATTCAGCAGCCTATCACCTTGATTACCCATGTTTTACTGGAGAAATAGAAGAGGGTGGTTTGAAAAAATCGCCTCAGTTTCTTAAGTTTAAATTTCAACTTCACTGATAGATTGTCGTTGATTTAAGTCTAAGTCAGATAGCTTCCTGGTATCGTTGTGATTTTTACTTCGCCTAATTTTTGGCAGCCAATCTAAGTTGAAAACTGAGTGGCGAGTGCTTTTGGTGGGCTCTTTTTTGAGTCTGTTTTAAAACCATGTTTTTATTGGGTTGTGGTTGCCTATTTGTGTTTATCTCACATATGGTTTTAGTGATTGTTATCCTCAGCCGATATGGGTTTAATTCTCAACAAAATATAGGTGAATCAATGATTAGATTCTCATTGTTACTATGTTTACTTTGGTCCGGCTGCACTGAAACAGTAGAAACTTCATCCAACGCCAGTGGCAATGAGGATGGTCTAGATGAAGGTCTGGTTGATGAACCCGTTTCCGTCAGCGGAGCTTTTCTTCACTGTGCCATATCTGAGACAGAAGTTGAAAACCAAAAAACTATGGGCTGTCGCCTGGAAGACCAGGATCGCAGCAAAAGATCTGATGTTAATGTGTATAAGGAAGACATTATCGCTATTGCTCGAGGGAATACTCTTGGAGTCTATATTGCTGAGAATTTGGATGTTAACTGGCATTGGTTGATCGGCATTGGCGAGATACCGTTGGCAGAGTTACAACTGCAGATAAGTCCTCGATTTGTCGATTTAGATAAATCCCGTTTACCAGCAGGATTGAAGGCTGAAGTTGAGGTAAAACCCCAACATTTATTGTTTTATACGACCTTAGACTATTCAGTATCTGATCTTATCGATATGGAAATTGCAGATGGTCATTGTGCAACCGAAGCCGACTTTGTCGGTTTTCCTGCTGGGCTGACATGGAGAGCTTTGCTCACAGATACTCAATCGTCATCAGACCATCGAGTTGTTATACTTGGTCCTGTCATTAATAGTAAGAACGAATTGCTTACTATTGCCACTGGTAATAATTTTTGGAACTCGACTTTTGGAAAAAAGGTTTTACCTGGTAATCCATCAGAGTCACCGACTCCAATGACTGATGTTTGGACCGGTATAAACCCGGATTCCCAGGCTCCTCCAGACGACTGTGAAAATTGGGTAAGTAGTGATCCGAATGTAAATGGAGCCGTGGGTAATATAGATTCGACTGATAAATGGCTGTATGAAAAAATACTTCCGTGTGATCAAACAGCCCGATTGTATTGTCTTTCCAATGGAGATTTAAATTGATCTGTGGTTCGCAGATCGGGGCTTAAATGATAAATCATTTATTACCAGAATGAGGCTTAAAATACTCAGAGCCATTATAGTTAGACAAACCACAGATAGATCAATAATAGCCAGACCATCAGCTTTGATAGAATGGTGATCCAAATGAATCAAATTCTCATATTTTTTTTCCCAAATTCTACTGCTCTATTATGAGCATAGCAGTCCACATTTGCTTCTTGTTGGTTAGCTATAAAGTATCTTTCTTGTGGAAGCTTCAAAGAATAGGTTTCCTGTCTTCAAACGGGCTATAACTGTTCAATCAGGTCCAATCGGTCGTTGATATTACAGTAAAATAGCTCTCATCCGGCGATTGATTCCATTCAGAAAAGTTTACATATATTATCCCTAATCATTTAAGCAGATACTTAGGCAGACTCCAGATGAAGCAAGGAGATTATTAGCGGGTATTTGGTATATAGTCGTGTATAAAAGTAGCTGCGCAGTCATATAATGCCAACGTTTCTATTGAAGGGAGAAATACAGAATCGCAACAGGTTCTGGTTGTGGGCACTTATTCGTTTGTTTTTCACTGCTGATTGTGGTGGAGTGCCATTGTCAAAAGTTAGACTTACGATGCATTTGAAAACGATACGTTATATTTGTATCTATCNATTCCAGTTTAGTTTCGNCGTAATTTTNTGCAACTTTTACCAACTTTGTTAATAAACGCAGTTTGCTTTGTTGTTTCAATTTAGTTATATGAGTTTTGTTTTGGAAACATAATGTTTCTAAAAATATTTATGACTCAATAATTTATGATGGAACGAAGCATGAAAAAAATCCTAATTCTAATCACAGNTTTTTTTGTTTTTCAAGGCTGTGGAANTCAAGCTGATTCNCAGCTAAATAGCGGGTACTCTTGGAATAAAAGNAAGAGTGACAACATTGGCACGCCGATCGCTAACCTATATAANCTCTCATGTAAAACAGCGAGCAGGAGGGTTAAAGTTTCATTTGCAAGCAANCAGAACTACTCTACACCAATGATGGCATTCAAAATCATGCCCCTCATAACAAAGAAATTGGGTAAAGAGTGCGAAAATAAATACGGCAAAGAAAAATGCGATGGCCTTAAAGTTACTTGCACAGTCAGAAATCTCAGAGGTAAAAAAGTAGAAAAAAGAACAACCAGACTGGAAGTGAAATAGAAAGCATTATTTATGCTTGGGCTTCTTGATATGAAGATGTTNCGTAAAAATAGGAGTGCCGACAAAAATCCGTGGCAAAAATATGGCTTTCTTATTCATTCATGTTGAGTTGAAGCTTTGGTAAAACCCCGGTTGAACTACNTTAGTCGCTGCCAAAACGGCTGCCTCTCGAGGCGCAGCCATGGTCTGGTGTTGATGCCCATGTGCTGGTGATGCCATGCGCTGGTGATGCCATGAGGCNTCGTGATCTAGGCTAGGATATCATAGCTATAAACNTCGCCTGTTGGTCCAGCCCAGCGATGTATCGGTGGCTTGCTCTGTATGGATACTNCAATCCTCGGTCCTGAATGGTGAGCCGTATTAGTTTTGACAACAAGGTTACAAAAAATTGTAGGGTTGTATTGAANGGGGCAGGGTTNAGTTTCGATTTATGGTCGATNAGTCTTAAATATGAAGTGCTTTAAGGAGATATTTTTATGCCCAGTGTCATGCCAATGATGGGAGANGGATTTTCTAATAAAGCCAGGTCGCTTTGAATTTCAGTTTCGGCAAACTTCCGNCTGTCAGCTTCACTTTCNTCAAAGACAGCTGACAATGAAGTATCAGCTGGCATACGGTTTAAGGAGAAGGTACTGTCGATATTTTTATTGGTTGTTATNGGTAGATAAAGACCAAATTGAAANCCCCAAAAAGTTTTGCGATTCAGAAAAAAACGTCTTTCCATACCGATTGCTCCGGTAAATTGTTGGTAGAGTATGTCAATGCCAATATTNGCGCTGGCAATATTATCGAGACTACCGCTTTCGGTTGTGAATGACACAGGTTCTTGTCCAGTCACTGCCATGCTGGTTTCACGNTAAGAATATTGATTGAAAAAATACCACTTGCGATTCANGCGATAATGCCAGCCAATNCCAAAGTGAAAACCATAGAGTATATCTACGTCTGCTTCAGAACCAGCTGTGGTAAAGTTTGATATCTCGGTTGCTTCTGTAGCTGTGGGNTTTAGCTTGCGTTTTTTTTTCATTGGAAACGGAGGGGCTACAAAAAATTTCAGGCCCGACCTTCTTGCAATAGGCAGCGTTAACGATACTGGAATAATGTCGGGTGATCTTAGGGTTAANCCCACATGAGGCCTTGCTGACTTTTTTCTGANTTTTTTTTTCGTTGTTTTAGCCAGTGTTTCTTGACTAAGCAGCGCTATAGCTATCATGACAAGAAGACCTTTAATCATTTTGATTCACTTTCACTTCATAACTTAGTGCGTCCTTATCCGCATCCAGTCTCCCATTAAAATCCAAAGCCTCTTTAGGTTTTTCTAATAGCTTGATAAATTCCGANTCCGGGACGGATCCCGAGTCCATGTCCTTCACAAANTCAAGCGCATCAGAAGGCAGGTCTGACATAATTCCGCCTACCGAGCTTTCAAATGCTTTTTCGATATTTTCGTTGAAATTACTACTCGATATAATCGGTCCGAATAGTTCCAGNAGAGTAATGCCAACCTCAGTGAGCTCATCTCCAGCTTCCCATTTACCTTTCTTGTTGTCGTAACTGATTTCCCATGAATCGATCTTAAAAGTAAAATCCATAGTGTAGATAATCGATGCTGGGACGCTTACACCGCCTGGAACAAAAACATCAATTAATTCATTGATATTATTTTCGGCCACATTCATTTTGATGAGGGTGACGATGGTTAAATAATCAGGATTGCTTTGACTCCATGAGATATCACGTAGTTCCAGATTGGGTTTGCTAATGGTGAGGCCGTCAGGGTTATCAATGTCTAGCTCCGATTTTGCCAAGGTCTCGCGGAATTGGGGTTCTAACTTACTGAAGGGAATGGTGCCTTGGATAACATCATCACTCGCCGCTGACATGCTGCCGTTTTTACTACTGGGTCGAGTACAGCTTACTGACATAACAAGGATTATGAGTACACTCTGGTATACGAAAGTTGGTGGTGCTTTCATGATATCTTTTTCCTTGATTGGTTCAATATCACTTTACATGCAAACCTGGTTCCAGGCATAAGACCTATGCTTGGTTTAGGTTCTATTGTTTTTTTTATAAAAATTTCTGTAGGGTTAAGATCGATTCGTTTGATGGGGACTTCTAGTTGATGTTTTAATGTAATGGACTAATGGTCTATTAAATCAATAAAATTTGATAATTAAGTTAAATTGTACTGTTTGATCAGGTTAATATTGATCTATTAGAATAGATCTCATCGTTAAGTTGCTGATGACTCAGTCTATTGGATCCTGGATCAAAAAAGTAATGATAGCAGTTGTATAGGTTTTTTGATTTTTTCTTCGGATTACACTTTTTGTTATTGCCAAGGTTCATTTGTAATAAGATTCACGATTTTCAATTTTTCACATGCTCTATATGATTATCATCCAGCGCAAAATAAAGAGAATAGTGTTTTTGGCAACCTGGATTGAACCCAGAATTACAATGAGGGCATTGATGGTTGCTAGTCAAATATTCATCAATAGTTAATAGATGTTGGCAATGACCACAGAATATCGCCTTCTCGTCAAACTGTTCACGCTGCCATCGCTGGCTTGGGTGATCCGTCAGCTCCTTGTGACAATCAAAGCATGCGAACCATCTTTGGCAGCATGGGAATTTCAGAGCCACAATATCATGGGAATCATACCAATGATCGCATCGACTTTGATGGTCAAGCTTAATGCCTTCAATCTTCACCAAAAATTTCTCCATGGTTTTGCTATAGGTCAGGCCATCCGATTTCTTTATAGTTAGTCTTCGATATTAAAATCATATAATCCTTCGAGGAATCCAAATTTTTCTTAACACTTCGTCGGCTTAAATCATATATTTATTTGCTCCATACCAGTTCGCTATATCATCTTATTGCATTTATCCTCTACCATAAGTAGAAGGCTAATAATATTGGATAAAATCCAAGTTTAAACTTCTATCGTCAATGAAATTGATTATTTTTATGAATGGCGGTGTGTTTTTAACTCTCTGTAAATAAAGATAAAAGTATTGATCATGAAGGCCAGAGTCAAGAAAATAAGGAAGGTTTAAACAGGCTTCTGCATAGCATCAGCATTTTACTTTGCTTCATTTTCGGCATAGTAGAAATGGGAAATCCTTCCTAAGGAAAAGATCAGGCTCAAATAAGCTAAATAGCCATCAAGCCTTTGTCAAAGACACGATTGTGGGGTGGTGATAGGTGCGTTGTTGCTAATGATTTAGGGAGGTTTTGTAAACGGACAACATATGCTTTAGTAACCCCATTTTGAGCATCTAAAGCGTATCTTGACTTGGATAGGCTTTTGAGCTTGATCCTTAAACTGTTCATTCTCAGACTTTTTTGTGTGAATACTATTTTTTTGATAGATCACAACGGGATATCTATCATTTTCGTCACAAAATGTTTCTGCTTGGTCCAGTGCTTCATTTTCCGCGTGATTTATGTTTTTAGCTAAAGTGATGACAGTGTGCTTACCTTTTTTACCGGGACGAACATCCTTGTGATGAGCACAGCCTATCATAGTAAAAATTAGTAAGATGATTGTGTGTATTTTCATACTTTTCCTCAAAATATTTGATTGTCTTTAAAATGATGTTGATTAAAAAGAGCAGGTTTTTTGATTGATATAAACGCAACTACTTTGTACTAATAGACAACCCATCTTTGTTGAATTATCTTTTTGTCGTTGAATTATAGTTCTTGTCGTTTGTTATGCAAGTGTGAAGCCAGGAGGGTTAATCTACTTGCCTTCAATGCTTGATCGAGGAGAGCGTGATTAAGCCAGAGTAACAACCTGAAATATAAAGTAGTAAACGTCGACAGGTTGGGAATTAGATTCATAGCGAATTCTTGATTAATTTGCTGTGGAGAAGAGGTTGGATAATAGCTGGTATAGACAGGTAGATAAATTAGTGAGTTACTATTTTATCTGCTGTTATAATCATACTTAAC
The DNA here is from genome assembly GCA_002725955.1 of Pseudobdellovibrionaceae bacterium. Classification (GTDB taxonomy): domain Bacteria; phylum Bdellovibrionota_B; class Oligoflexia; order Oligoflexales; family Oligoflexaceae. The sequence goes on along the minus strand of PBRN01000226.1, from coordinate 907 downwards.
TATGTTGATGATTATGGCGCAAATAATATGGTTCATTTTATTTACCTACTTATCGATAGAATTTAGGCTGCAGAATGATAACTGTGTCATATGCTGTTGGGCACGTGTGTTACTGTCTCGACTTTCGCCATTGGACGGTTAGGTTTGATATTCTTAATCTCGACTATGTTCCGGAACCAGCTGGTTACTATGAGGGAGACTATGAAGATCTGCGGATGAATCTTAGTCAAGTGGTGGCATTAGATTCTTAATAGACGATTAATTATAGAAACTAAAAATCATAGCAGTTTGCAGGTGGTTTAGATCATCGCCACCGATAATACTTGAAGTATTGTGGGTGGAATAAAATTTCAGTTTTTGGGTGGATTTCAAATACCCAACTCTAGCTCCCAGGCGAGAAGAACCATAAATAATAGTATAAAAATCTGCAAAGTAACCATATACAAGGTTGCTGGCTTTGTATCTTTCAATAAGTATGCCGGTAGAAACCAAATTGTTTTCTACACTGACATCGCTTCGTCTCAAAGACATATCCATTTCCAGGTTTCCAACTAGATTAATAAGATCAATGTTAATTAAACCTCGACTGACCCCTAAATTTAAATAGATATAATGAATGGAACCATCAATCTTTAGTAGGTTGCCGGCATATGTGACGTTGTTTGTTTCTTCGGCAAAATATTGCAAACCATAACCCAGATGTATTAGATCGAGAAAGCCACCACCTAATTCTATACCGAAGCCTTCTGTGCGGTAATCCGACTCATTATTTTTCGATTCAAAGGTTCCATAATTATTATCTTTTAGCTGTGCACTCAGAACAGGTAGGTTGAGGTCAAAACGGCTTGCGATCATATTGAATGAACTGCGGGATTGTAGGAAGTTTAAACCCCAGGCCGGCTCACTT
>PBRN01000225.1 GCA_002725955.1 Pseudobdellovibrionaceae bacterium | reverse complement strand
TAAAGAAAAAAAAGAAATCAAAAATCAATCTAATGAGGGAAAAAGTAAAAAAAGCAGAAAAAAAATAAGAAGAAAGAGTCAAAAGAANGAGCCGATTCATATTAATAGNGATGGTGANTCTTCTTATTCTNGAAATAGTAGAATNATGACTTTGAGNAAAAATGTTCTTATCACGAANGGTGATATTCGCTTCCAATCAGATAGAGCTAAGATTTTTCAGGGNGAAGAAGANNNGATTGAGAAGGTTGAAGTNAATGGAAACGTAAGAATGTCNAGNTTCTCNTCAGATGAGGANCAGAATATTTCTGCCAGAAGTAAAAAAGCGATNTATGACAATAAGAAAGGTACNGTTGTTTTAACTGGTAATCCGCGNATATGGCGAGGAGGTAACTTGATCACNGGAAAAGTNATAACCTACGAAATTGACACNGAAATAATNCGNGTCAAAAANGCNCAAGGTATGATGAATCCGGAGGAATTTCAAGATGGNACAAAGTGAAATTAANANTTCGNTANTNCAAGCTACCGANCTNAAAAAATCTTTTAAAAATAATGAAGTAGTAAAGTCNGTTACNTTTAAAGTGAGAACAGGTGAAGTTGTTGGTTTGTTAGGCCCTAATGGTGCAGGTAAAACAACGAGNTTTTATATGGTAGTTGGNTTGCTTTTTCCNGATGCAGGNGCTGTTTCTTTAGATGGCGTAAATATAAGCGCTGANCCCATGCACATNAGAGCNAGAAAGGGNATCAGCTATTTACCNCAAAANATGTCNATTTTTCGNAAAATGACTGTTGAAGAAAATCTCCTAGCAATAATGGAAGCTGTTCANGTTCCTGNTCATTCNAGGAAAAATANACTGGATGAGCTNNTGATAAAATTTCAGATTACNAGAATTGCTCGTTCNATGGGNTCTGCTTTGTCTGGAGGNGAAAGAAGGAGGGTTGAAATTGCTCGTGCTCTCATTAATCANCCAAAATTNCTNCTNTTAGANGAGCCTTTTGCAGGTATCGACCCNGTNACNGTTCAGGAAATNCAAGGGATCATTGAAAACCTNAAGAAAGATGGCTTAGGAGTACTNATAACCGATCATAATGTCAGAGAAACTCTTGGGAGCTGCGAAAGNTCATATATATTAACTCAGGGCGAAATTATAGCTCATGGTAATCCCCAAGAAATNTCCGAAAATAAGGATGTCAAAGANGTNTATNTGGGTGAGAATTTCAGGCTATGATGCAAAAATTTTGCCAAAGTAGCAGTAAGCACATAAAATAGAAGTAAGTNGAGCTNAGTTCCTTTATTTGGATGTACAAATGGTCTTTGATTTAAAACAGTCTCTTAAATTAAGTCAGCAACTCTTAATGACTCCTCAATTGCAGCAGGCNATTAANCTGCTTCAATTGTCTCGCGTNGANCTTGAGGAGTTTGTAACATCNCAGCTGGCAGAGAATCCAGTNTTGGAAGANGGGGTTGTAGAGTCAGCAGAAGAAAAAATTCAGGCTGAGCAAAATCAGGAACGAACATCAGATCAAATGATGACTGAGCAGATGGAGTCAGTNGGNAAGATTGTAGATGATATTTCTGANAGTAAACCAAATGAAGTNGATTGGGAGCAGTACTCGAACTTTAAAGAGTCNGCAGCTCCAATACCTTCGACTCAAGTTCGAAGNGGAGATGANGATTTTCCGAACTATGAGAANATAGTAACTAAATTTAGCAACTTAAGAGATCACCTCGAATTTCAAATTTCTGAAACAGANTTGGATGNAGNAGAGCGTAAGATCGCATCNCTTNTCATNGGNAATATTGATGATAAAGGCTATCTNAGTTGNTCGATAGANGAGCTAGTGNCAGANGGCACATATANTGCTGATNAAATCGAAGATATTNTGGATGTTGTTCAGCGNTTAGATCCTAGTGGTGTNGGTGCNAGGGACTTAAAGGAGTGNCTNTTAATNCAGCTNCGAGATGAGAGGCTCAAGAATGGTATTGTCGAACAAATAGTAAATAANCATATGCANGAACTTGANACACGTAATTTTCAGGTGATNGCCAAGGAAATGGGNATNTCNTTTGATAAAGTNCTAGAAAANATTCANATTATTTCAATGCTNGAACCNGTNCCNGGNAGGCAGTTTTCACAGGANAATACACAATATATTGTACCNGATGTATATGTTTTTAAACTGNCTGATAAGTGGNTNGTTTCNCTCAATGAAGAAGGNTTACCTCAGNTAAAAGTTAGTACTNTGTANGAAGATATGCTGTCAAATCTTGAAAAGAAAAAGGGNGAAGANAAAGAATATATNAAAGAAAAGNTNAAGTCTGCGAGNTGGTTGATNAAGAGTATCCAACAGCGACAGAGAACAATTTTTAAAGTTACCGAGACCATTGTTGAGAGGCAGAAGTTGTTTTTTGAGAATGGNATTGAACATCTAAAGCCAATGATACTAAGNGANGTTGCTGATGATATAAGTATGCACGAATCTACCATTAGCAGAGTNACTAATAACAAGTTTGTTCATACTCCNCTGGGAATATTTGAGCTTAAGTANTTCTTTAATAGCTCGGTAAGNACGTCTTCTGGCGATGGCATGGCTAGTGCNTCGGTTAAAAAGATGATTGCCGATATGATTAAAGAAGAAGANAATAAGAAGCCTCTAGCAGATCAAAAAATTGTTGAAGCCTTAGAAATTAAAGGCATAAGNTTGGCNAGAAGGACAGTAGCNAAGTACCGAGAGCAACTTGGAATTTTACCATCCAGTAAACGCAAAAAATTCTNTTAGAATTNAAANTTTGGCCCTATTTTTTCTANGGCAATACCGANAAAAACTGATTAGGCGACATAGAGNAANTATAATGAATAACAAAGAAATTAAGGANCGGAAACCTTTCCTTGTTATCGTTACTGGGTTATCTGGCGCAGGTAAATCTATTTTTATAAAAGCTCTAGAGGACATGTCTTTCTATTGTATCGATAATTTACCAGTAGAGCTCGCAATCCCTACAGTTGATTTTCTNGTTAGTAATGTAAAGTCTGGNCTATATGCTTTNGGTATGGATNTAAGAAACCCAGAATTCATNGCTCANNTNTCCAATATNAAACTAGCTCTATCCTCNANATTGCAACTTGAGCTCGTTTTTTTACGGGCCGANGAAGATATTNTGGTTCANCGGTTTAGTGCNACNCGTCGNNCNCATCCTTTGATGAATTCNGANGATGGCNTNGTGCCAGCAATTAGGCGTGAAGCGGCCTTTCTGGAGGANNTAGAACAAGAGGCTAGTACTGTNTTTGATACTACNGAATGGTCTCCTCATTACTTATCAAGGCAGGTNGAGAAGAGGTTTANTCAATTAAATGTNAGNCGNAATCTTAATGTGAACATAGTTAGTTTTGGATTTAAGTATGGNTTNTTAAATCCTGCNGATAGTGTCTACGANGTCAGGTTNTTGAAAAATCCTCATTATCAGCCATCTTTGCGAATGAAAACAGGTTTACAAAAAGACGTCGCTTCTTTTATTCAAACCGATTCNAAAACTNCTGAGTTAATGAAACATCTTATTATGATTAACGAGTTTTTGATTCCNGAATATTACCGNGAAGGTAAAAACTATCTAAGGATNGGTATTGGCTGTACTGGNGGTAAACACAGAAGTGTATACGTTGCNGAGACGTTAGGCCGNTTGTTAATGCAGAAAAAGATACCTCANACTAAGATCAGTGTTGATCACCGCGATATAGACAACACTGATCTAGTTAAGCGCTAACTGAAAAGTTCTGGNGTCGGACAAGAACATACTAAATTCCTATCCCCAAAAGCATTGTCGATTCTGGCAACGATAGGCCAGAACTTATTATCGGCAACTTGTTTACTTGGAAATGCCGCCATGGNTCTTTCATAAGGGTAAGACCACTGATCATCGGCAATCATTTCGGCAGTATGAGGAGCNTTTTTNAGAGGGTTGTTGTCNCGTGGCCATGTNCCTGCNGTTATTTGATCAATNTCTTTTTTAATACTAATCATAGCATCACAAAATCGATCGATCTCGTGNAGTGGNTCACTTTCGGTTGGCTCTATCATAAGTGAGCTGGGCACNGGCCAAGAGACAGTAGGAGCATGAAATCCNTAGTCCATCAGTCTTTTTGCTATATCATTNTCNTCTATTCCGCAGTCTTTCTTTACTNGTTTGAGGTCAATAATGCACTCATGGGCNACAAGTCCTTCGTTTCCTTTATAGACNATGGGATACCAGGGATCGAGCTTTTTGGCGATGTAGTTTGCATTTAGTATGGAAACTTTCGTNGCTTCAGCGAGNCCNAGGCNACCNGTCATGCGTATATACATCCAGCTAATAGGCAAAATACTNGCGCTNCCCCATGGAGCAGCAGAAACTGGNCCNGTTCCCCTTTCNCCTCCGGTTTTTACTAATGGGTGATTTGGAAGGNATGGAGATAAGTGTTGTTTTACACCAATAGGACCNATNCCNGGCCCTCCCCCTCCATGAGGTATGCAGAAAGTCTTATGTAAGTTCATATGGCAAACATCTGGTCCGAAATCGCCCGGTTTACAAAGGCTGATTTGAGCCTGAAGGTTGGCCCCGTCCATATAAACTTGACCCCCCTTTTCATGCACCAGGTTACAGATATCAGTAACATTTTCTTCAAAAACACCGTGTGTAGATGGATAAGTGATCATAAGAGCACCTAAACTATCTTTATGTGTTTCGGCTTTGGTTTTTAGGTCATTTATATCTATATTACCTTCATCATCGCATTTGATAATAACGATTTTGAAGCCAGCTAGTGCCGCAGATGCTGGGTTTGTCCCATGAGCACTTTGAGGAATGAGGCAAATATTACGATGTACTTCACCCTTTTCCTCATGAAACTTTTTGATAACCAATAGCCCAGCATATTCACCGTTAGCTCCTGAATTTGGTTGCAGCGAAACACTGTGAAAGCCGGTGATTTCGGAGAGCCAACTTTCTAAATTATTGAAGAGCTCGGTATAACCTTTAGCTTGGTCTAGGGGAACAAAAGGGTGAATTTTATTAATTTCCGGCCAGCTGATTGGCTGTAGTTCCGAGGTCGCATTTAACTTCATTGTGCAGGACCCAAGAGGGATCATCGATCGAGTTAGAGACAGATCTCTACTTTCGAGTTTTCGGATATATCTTAACATCTCGGTTTCAGAATGATGACTATTAAAAACCGGATGTGATAAGTAGCTGTCTTTTCTTAACATTGATACCGGAATGACTTCGCTGCAATCTTTTGAAATCATTTCAGCACTTAGATTCTTATCGTCGGAGCTAAATGCTGATAATAAGAGTTCTATCTCAGCAATAGATGTTGTTTCGTCAACTGAAACAGTAAGAGTATTATTATCTAATTTTCTAATATTGATATTACGATCGAGTGCTTTTTGCAGATATTTCTGGGCCTCTCCTGGCACTAGTATTTTAATAGTGTCAAACCATGGCTGCGCTCCTAGGTCAAACCCTAGATTTTTCAGGCCATGGCCTAATATAACAGACTTTGAGTGTATACTTTCCGCTATTTGCTTTAGTCGCTTTGGGCCGTGATATACAGCGTACATAGAAGACATTATAGCTAATAGAACTTGCGCGGTGCATATATTGCTAGTGGCTTTATCTCGCCTTATGTGTTGTTCTCGGGTTGCCAATGCCAACCGGTATGCCAATTTACCATTCTTATCTTTTGATATTCCAACCAGTCGACCCGGTAACTTTCTTTTATAAGCATCTTTAGTTGCGAAAAATGCTGCATGCGGCCCCCCATAACCCATGGGTACTCCAAATCTTTGGGCATTGCCAATAGCAACATCTGCCCCGAGTTCACCAGGAGATTTTAGCAGGCATAATGCCATTAGATCCACTGCCATAGTTACAATTGATTGGCTTTTATGAGCCTCTGCAATCAAACCGGTATAATCCACTATTGATCCGTCTGTTACTGGGTATTGCAGTAAGACTCCAAAAGGTTTTTTTGACCAGTTGAATTTTGNGGGATNATCTATNCAGACTTCAATGCCNAGCGCTTNAGCGCGGGTTTCAGTCACAGCAATNGTTTGAGGATGGCAATTATCAGCTATAAAATATANATCAGACTGNGTCTTTTTCTTTACGTTANAACTNAGGTTCATTGCTTCTGCAGCTGCNGTGCCTTCGTCTAGCAGAGATGCGTTCGCTATATCTAGACCGGTTAAGTCNGTTACNANGGTNTGAAAATTCACNAANGCTTCAAGTCGACCTTGTGCTATTTCAGATTGNTATGGGGTGTACTGAGTGTACCAGCCNGGGTTTTCAAGNATATTTCTCTGAATCACTGAAGGTGTATGGGTGCCGTANTAACCCATACCAATCATATTTGTCATGACTTTATTTTTACTCATNATNNCTTTNAGCTCTTCAAGCGCATCATTNTCACTGGCTTCATTTGGTAGTTCTAGCGGTGTNTGATTCTGGATCGAATCNGGNACNGCTGTATAAACNAGATCGTCAAGNCTTGAGAANCCNAGGTNAGCNAGCATCATTTCTTTNTCGTNTCTTNTTATGCCTATATGGCGCTCAATAAACCGTGTTGANCTGTTGGATGATTCCCAAAAATTTGTCATCAATATATTCCTGATAAATGAGTTTTAAATTTATGAAACATCCTTTCTCGCATAGCNGACCNATAATNNTCAGGNCATGTAGCATCGAGAAAGCTATGTGTGCTCNCCTGCTTATGGNNCTGCAGGCNTATAATAANCACATAGAGCGGCAAGGGTANCGTAGAGATTATGAAAAGGCAATTGGCAGATGAAANGGNTATTNTTTCATTGAAGNAAATACAAAGAAATGACCCAAAGGAGGGTCATGATTTTACTCTTCTTCGATGAATTTTTGGTATTCTGCTGATGTCATAATTTCTTCNGGNTNAGATTCGAANGACACTTTTACCAGCCAGCCATTCTTATANGGGTCTTCGGGNAACNTTTCCAAGTCTTCGACNATTTCGTTATTTACTTGGGTTACCTTTCCATTAACNGGCATATATAGGTCAGAGACAGTTTTTATCGATTCGACAGTACCAAAACTGTCTCCCNGACTAAATTCTTCGCCGTTTTCTGGTAGTTCGAGATGGACGACTTCACCCAACTGNTCTAAAGCATAGGCTGTAATACCAATGGTAGCCGTTTTNCCTTCGATTCTAATCCATTCGTGGTCTTTGGTATATTTCAGTTCAGTCGGAAATTCCATTGTAAGTCCTTTTTTTATTTAGTCTTTGATGAATATAGTGGCTTTTTGACAATTTTTGCAAGCTTCCTTTTTCCACGAACTTCAACTTCTACGGTATCATCAACTTTAACAGCATTTTTACGAACTAGTGCCATGCCGCCTGCGCAATCGAGTGTTGGTAGGAAAGAGCCACTGGTTACCTCACCTATCTCTTCATTATTGACGTATACAGTCATNCCTTCTCGTGCAATACCTTTGTCTAANAGAGTAAAAGCNACTATTTTTCGATTTACNCCTTCANTTTTNATTTTTTCAAGGCTTTTTCGACCAANAAANTCNCCACATTCCATTTTTGTAGCCCAAGAGATNCCAGCCTCAAAGGGGTTTACCTTTTCATCCATGTCATTTCCATATAGNAGATANCCTGCTTCCAANCTCAAAGTGTCGCGGGCNCCTAAACCTATTGGNTTCACTTGGGTGGNNNTACATGCAAGCAAGGACTCCCAGCATTGATCNGCTATGGAATTAGGTAAGTATATTTCGTATCCCATTTCGCCAGTATAACCTGTTCTAGCAANATATGATTGCTGNCCGAACAGGTNTATTTNNGCTATTTCCATATANTTAATTTGNTCGANTTCNANTGCGGCCTGANCCTGCAGNAGGCTAAGGACNGCTTTGTTGCTNGTAGGACCTTGTACAGCAATCTGACTATATAATNCNGANTCATTTTNNANATTTACATCGAAGTCAGCNGCGACTTTTTTAAGCCAGCTTACNTCTTTGTCGATATTGGCAGCATTAATGCATAATAGGTANTTTTTTTCACCTATTCGATACGCAATCAANTCATCAATAAANCCACCTTCATGGTTTAGTATTGCAGTGTANTGCCCCATCCCGAGTTTTANTTTATTCACATCNTTTATNGTGGCAAANTGTAAAAANTCNAGNGCANCATTTCCCGATACAATGACCTCNCCCATATGGCTTACATCGAAAATGCCGCAGTTTGATCGTACGAANAGATGTTCGCTTTTNAAAGATTCGTAGCTTACNGGCATTGCCCAACCACCAAAGGAAATAATCTTTGCTCCGGCTGATTTGTGNAGATCNTGTAGCNGCGTCTTTTTTTCTTCATTCATTTTAGAGCCTTACAATATATGTCNGATTGCNNTTTAGTGAATCTGAATCTAATAGAGTCTTAAAATTTTTTCAATCANGGATTAGATGNAACTAGGCAATTTTAGGNCTATTTAGTTTTTTTCCAGTCTTCCGATGTCTTTTATTAGCATGAGATGGGAGGAGGCTTTGATGTCTAAAAGTTCGANATCGACGAAAAANAGAGAACTTATCAAGCAAGATANGGATATTAAACAAAAGCAGCATCTATCGANTAGAGAGGATATTGANTACTGGTTTAAAGATCAGATGAGGTCGGTAGCTAGTACAAGTAAAGATCATGTTNGNCAAAGGGTTGATGCAAANCTAAAACCTTTGGTTCACCTTCTTGAAATAATGGTNTTTTTACTTGAGATGACAGGTAATATGATGATCTGGTCTTTTAGGTATNTAAGGCAGATGTTCCCTNTNGTTGCTGTAGCTGTATCGATGATATTAGCAGGTNTTTGGTTTTATGATGTTCATGANCATCATAGTGTNGTTAATTTCTTTTCTAANAAATCNNTTTNAAGCANNGGTTCGGATANTATNGGNCANTTCGTCGCAGGAGTGCCNGATGAAAAGAAAGTTCGNTCNTGGGATAAGTTTGCTAGTGTCCCCCAAATTACTAAAGCCCGAGCAGTCGATGTATCNGATAATTCTGATGATGAAAAACCNGNAATNCCTCAGNTTCANCAAGCAGAAGATAAAAATGAAATCCCNATNACGANTNNNACNAAGATCATTAAGGTNGGCAAAGTGNTGTCTAGGGTCCTCAATGTTAGGAANGGNCCGGGNTTAGAGTTTTTAGTGTCGNGAAAGTTATATAGNAATTCNAANATTTATTATGTTAGCGTTAAGGGCGCACCAGGGTGGGTTGAGATTTATAGCAAAAACCAACCTATGGGTGAGTATGTGTCGCAAGCTTATCTTCGTGTTGAAACGATTAAACAAGAGACAAAAATCAAACTCAAAACCTATTTAGTTACCATTCCAGTGCTTAATGTAAGGTCGGGGCCATCGACTGATTTTGGCATAAAATCAAAAAAGTATAAAAATCAGAAAGTTCGCGGCTTATTGCTCAAAAACGGTTGGCTTCAAACGGAATTTGGCGACTTTATTTATGCTAGATATCTCGTGATAAAAGGTACGGCTAGGCGTAATCCGTCAGTAAAACGATCTTTTAAGTACCAGGTTAAATCTTATAAATCGTACATTCGAAAAGGCCCGGGGAAGGGGTTTGCGATTATAAATAAGATTAAAAAGGGTTCTGTTATTACCGGAAAGAAAGTTTCTTCTCAATGGCTTCAGATTGGTCTATCCAGATACGTGTCCCTAGAAGGTTTGAGACCTTTTACTGGTTCCTCTGTGCAACCTGATTCTGATGGAATTCAACCTTCTCAAGTTGACAAAATTAACAAATCTTCGATGGTTGATATGAGCTTTCCGAAGAGAAAAAGCTCGATGCTTCCGATGGCATATCCGTCTATTGCTAAGAGTTTTCTGCGTGTGGCGATGATTGATGGTTTAAGGGTGCGGGAAGGGCCGAGTGTATTTAAAAAAGTTGTGCGAACGCTTAACAAGGGTTCAGAAGTTAGGGTCATAGCTAAGAAAGGTAATTGGTATAAAATTGGTCCTCAGGAGTACGTATACAGTGCTTTTTTGTCGATGCCCTAGCCTCGTAGCTGCAGGTGTGTCTGTTTTGTTTGCAGGTGTTTTTTTTTCAGCCATAGCTCTTACATAAATCTCTATAATTATTATGAAAATTGCGGCATATTCCTTGCTTCTTCTTGTCTTGGCGGCTTTATGATTAGTTGTTGAAAGGCAGGTTACATATGAAATTAAACTATATATTGTTGTTGGCTCTTATGGGTTGGTCT
>PBRN01000224.1 GCA_002725955.1 Pseudobdellovibrionaceae bacterium | reverse complement strand
TATAGTAGCCACCAATATTTTTGATTCCGATGATATTAAACGTATCCTAAAATCAACCAATTCAGAAAAGTGGTCTGCTTTTGCCAGAGCTTTTGGCATTTCAGCCAAAAAATGGTCAACAGAGAAAAGACGATCAGCATTATTAGAAAAAATCACATCAATTGGCAACATCTCAAATTATCCACTAGAGCTAATTAATCTACGAATTCCTTACCTAGAAGCACAAAAGGAGGCCTCCACACGCATAGCTGCTATGGGAAAATTATTCGAGTCCATCACACCTGAAGAAAAAATTGATGCCTTAAATCATTTACTCAATACCAAATATCCTTCGCGCTTAAATCAGGCCCTCCTTTATCTCGCTACAGCCGATCAGGTCGATCGAAGAGTATTTTTTAGAACTAAGGTGGAAGGCTCATTAACGGAAATTGTTAAAAATCGGTTTGCGAGCCTCAATGGTAAAGTATTTCAGTCCGACAATTGGATTAATAACAGATTTACGGATTACCAGAAGAAAAACCTGAGGCAAATGTTCCAACCTCAAGACTTAAAAGAATGGAGAATGCGCCCAAGAATCACCAATGCCCAAGTAGTCACAAAAAAAAAGATCATAGCCACTCGCACCTCTCACAGTAAGAGAAAAGAGATTCTTCAAAATCAAATTTATGTAGCACTCAATGCAACCAAAATTAGTTCCAAAAGCGTAAACATATATATCCGAGTAGAAGAAGGCGGCGATATCGATTTCGGTCGTTTTCTATTCACAGAAACTGTAATAAAAGTCGATCGGGTCGAGGGGAGTAAGCACCCTTACCAATTTTATTTGACCGGCCCCAAAAGCCCCCTAGAAAAATATTTCATGAGTAAATACAGAAGGTTAGAAGGTCTTTTTGAACTAACAATCTCTATCTCCGAAAAAGGCCGATTATGGAGTGACGCTGAAAAAGTCAAGTTCAGATTTGAAAATAGGCAGCTTCTAAAACCAAACGGATAGTCACCCAACAAAGATCTTTAACTATTGACAGGACTAAAGTTTTGAGTAGACTACCCCTCGATTATGGTGGCTATGGCGAAGTGGTTAACGCATCGGATTGTGATTCCGACATACGTGGGTTCGATCCCCACTAGCCACCCCATAATTATAGTATAAATACCAAGAATCATTGCCTTGTCTTTAAAATCCCGTAGGTCAAAGTCATATGAAAAAAATAGCGGTTAACTCTGCTATAGAATTTTTGACATACTAGCTTGCATCACACGTACAAAAAATATATCCAGTAAATTGGTACCGATGATCAAAACCACCTATTAAGTAATAAGGTTTAGTTAGCATACTCAGCTCATTCTATGATTAATATGGCTATGGGATAGCTAATACTCTAGGCGCCATTGATCAATTTGTTTAACCGTATCTCTAATCACTTGATAATCGCTATTCTGGACGGCATTTATCGCCTCCATCAACCTGGGATGTTCAGTAACTGTCATTGCAATGAGAGCATTTCTGCGTAGGCCATGAATTTTTGCCCTCGTCATAGGCGTACCGCCAAATGAAGATTCGTAAAAATTCTGATCCATGATTGCAACGTCAAATAAATCCAACTTGTTTACCTCCGTTTCCTTTTGAAAGAATTCGGAATTGGGAATTTTACGATTCCATGGGCAAACTAGCTGACAAATGTCACAACCATACCAATATCGACCTAAATATTGCCAATACTTAACAGGGATGGTACCCCTATGTTCAATAGTCCAGTAAGAAATACATTTCCGCGCATCCATCTTCCATTCATTATCTAATGCTCCTGTAGGACAATTAATTTGGCAACGCTTACAGGTGCCACACCCTCCATCCGGAGTTCTGGTTTTTGAATCCACATTCGCCGGTAGGTCTAGTGCTATTGGCTGGTTTGTAACAATCTCACCAAGAAGCAAAAAACTGCCCAGCTCCGGGTGAATATATAGAGTGTTTTTACCAATGAATCCTCTCACAGTTCTCGAAGCTAATGACCTTTCCATCAGGGGAGCTGAATCCACAACGACTTTTCCGGTCAAATCTGGATTGATTTTTTTCATGCTTGAAAGAATATATTCGCCTTTTTTCTTAAGCATCTTATGGTAGTCTCTGATTCGAGCATACTGAGCAATCATTGGTTTAGATGACCGAGAACGATCACCTAAGTAATAAGGTAAGGCGAAGATAACAGCAGAACGAGCATCGGGATAAATGGAAGAAGAATCCTGCCTAACCTCCCTATAGTTTTCTAGAAAAGACATGCCCCCATGGTTACCTTGCTTAATCCACTCTTGAAAGTAGTCATAGTCTGGTTCTTTACCTAGCCCGACAACACCGAGTAGCTTCAGTGAGACCTGCTCAGCAAAACCATTAATAACTGATCTGCTTAAAGCAGTCATATACTCACCACTCCAGATCGAGTCACAGCGTCATATAGTTGATCGTATGAGGCCGATTCACCCCACCAATATTCTTGAGATAATCTTGCTTGCTCGATCAACATAGGAATACCATTCTGACAAGGAACACCTATTGACTCGGCCCTTTCCAACAAAGCTGAATAACAACCATACGTCAAATCAACAAAAGCCCCCCGATATCCATCTAATGCATAGCAATACTCTGAAAGCGAGGCCCCCTGTAAAGGAGCGCTGCTCGTTTGAATCAGGATATTGTCACCCCCTCGCCCCCCTATCTCTTGCTTTAAGCTTTCTTTTGTAAAGGGAACAAACCGNGGTGAAAATTGGNCTCCAAAAAGNTTGCTNTGCTCAATATCGCGGGCAGGGTTTCTNCGCAAAACAACTATTTCATCAGGGCTTTGACCCAGCTCTTTTGCTAAATAGCTCAAAATCGAAGCACAAGCNCCACCATTACCNAGCAANACAAAGCGATTAAAGCCCGATAACTTTANACCCANNCGAGAAACACCACGAGAAAAGCCAGCTGCATCTGTTGAAGCTGCTCTCCAAGTNTCCTCACCACGGTAAAAGGTATTGACAGAAATCAAGGTATGCCCNGGGATCATACTGGCCAATAAAGACTTATAAGGTAAAGTCACGTTACAGCCTATNCCNCCCATTTCCCAGAANGCCTTCAAAAATGNCTGNAGNCCCGCAGGNGGCATATCGAAAGGTACATAGATAGCATCTTTTTTCAAAATCTTTGCNGCTTCGTTNTGCAACAAAGGCGAGAGNGTATGTCCAATGCCTTTACCNAANATACCTAATAGTTTTGTTTTGCCCCCGACCATACATCCAGCCCTTTANCTATGAGTCTNACAAGAACCCATTTTACCAAATAATTCCATNGGTTTAATATGCTGACCNCGACTAAATTTCACNTCGACATGGGACTCCNTGACNCCCATCTGCCTNACTCTCTTAACACGACCCTCGAGCATACAAAAGTCNGATGAANGNGGATTAATATCGAGCTGAACAGATATTCGAGAACCCACCGCTAGATGNTGACCCCGNATCAATAGTCTAGCCCCCGTTTCAGACAAGGACCTTAGAACTCCTTCTCTCCATATANCNGATGAATTATCTTCCTTTATCTTTGCNTTGCTATATAGATCTTTAATAAACCAACTTGAATAAAAGCCCATAATATTCATNATCTTACTACTCATTCCCAAGGCGCATAGGATACAAAAAAGANTGATCGANACTAGAACAACAGCAATGGGTATTTGGNCCCCTAATCCGGGNGTAAGAAAATGTAAGTTTACAATGTTCATCAGGAGAATGCCTTAGCTACCTTCCAAAAAATCAAGCATATAAGTACTGCAGGTGAGTTCGCTCAGTCTGGCTCAGGATTGCATCAAAATCCTTCTGGTGTTAAAACCCAGCCATCGATATGATCACTNATATTATAGATATCGATAAGTTTTCAAGTCGTTATTCCAATTAAAAAAAGCTGAGAACAAACCTTGGACCTACCAACAACTATTGCTGAATTTGATTCTAGCCGGCTCAAAGGCAAAGGTGCTAGTGTGACAATAGGNAACTTTGACGGNTGNCATNCCGGTCACTTAGAANTGATNCGCAAATGCAATAGCNATAGGGGNGATGATCAACTTAAATCGATAGCAGTTACCTTNACCCCTCACCCACAACAGTTTTTTACTAACTTGCCNGCAAAGAAACTTTTTTTNGACCAACATAAAAGTGACTGCCTGAAAGAGTTAGGAATAGACATAGTGTTGTTTCAAAAATTTAACNANGAATTTTCANNNCTNACNCACGAAGANTTTTTAGATATTTTGGCTAACAAACTAAAAGCCAAATCCATAACTATTGGGCATGATTTTCGATTCGGNCAANATAGAAANGGTACTGCCGAATGGCTAAAAATAAAGTGTAAAGANANGGGGATCTCCGTATCTATTATNGANCCNCAGAAATCTGAAAAAATGCCNATTAGCAGNAGTCGNATTCGGAATATTATTTCCANCGACGGAGATATGCANNTGACAGAAAGGTTACTNGGAAGACCTTATATGATTGAAGGGATAGTTTTTGAAGGNGATAAAATCGGCAGAAAAATCTCNACTCCAACCGCAAACCTGNATAACATAAAGCAGATTATTCCTAAANAAGGCGTTTACGCNGGCTATATTANTTCACCACAACAATATACCGATCATATATCTCAACTTTCNANGAACGCCGTTAAAGCAGTNTTTAATATCGGCAATAGGCCNACAGTTGAAAAATCNNAACAAATGAGAGTTGAAGGCCATGGTATCGATACTAATTGGGNGCTNGGTGANCTCTATAANNANAAATTAAGGTTTCACTTTTGCNAGAGAATAAGAGATGAGAAAAAGTTTTCCTCTCTCGATGCATTACAAAANCANATCAAGTTAGACATAGAATCAGCAAATGAAGTATTTTCNAAAANCANCAAGCCANCGCNCNTAAATGTTNGACCNNNTAAGTAANCTACCNAACACTAAANNAGTGATAATTAGCCGNTTTCAAACTACTATTCTGGANAATTTTCAGATACAGAATTCCTACTCATACTNCTTANATCAGAGCTAAAACTGCCATAANAAATCTCATAATCTCCTTTNGCAGTTTGCGGAGTTGACCAGACNACTTTATAATCNGAACCCACCTTTGTTATNCTTGCATCTCGAATTGAAAAATCATAGGGACTATCTGCACCNGGAANCGCNGTCGCATTGGCCACAGAATCACANACAGAAGAGATTACCGAAGCCTGATCATTCTCGTATTTCGGTAAGATCCGAGTCTTTGTGCCATCATATANTGTCATTATCAGAGAACTAAACTNAACACTTAGACAATGNTAGTACTCGCGCCCCAAGGTCAAATAGCCACTACTTGACTGACCTACACCAGATAATGACAGGATGTCAGTTTGCTTATTATAATTATCCGAAGTATCTGCTTTAGCNGTATCTTCATTCGANCTGCCATCCGCCGGAGTTTCNGTTGGACCAGTCAAATCNACTTTTCTAATTTCAGAAGTTAAATAAACTAATCCTTGCGACTCTGCTTCGCCATCNCCATAAGGAATNCGAGCTTTGTTTGGATAATCCACTGCACTGACATAATAAAAGTCACTTCCAATTACTTTNCCCCCNGACGATAGTATGAAGCCATCNAGGTTAATAGTGGATACCGCACTCGAAGCCAGAGCTGAAAGACTACTCCCANTGCGCANATANACTTTAGATGCCGACCCCACAGACACCTGATAATAGGTAGAACCTGACTTCCCTACCATCGGCTTTGTTTCAGCAGATCCACCACTTATTTTTACAGGATTTAAACTAGTTGAAGCAGCATGCCCAAAAACAGTAGACACTCCACTGGCATCTTCGGCCTCCCAAACCAAAAAGGCAGAGTCACTAGTAAAGCTAATATTTCTAATAGCACTCCCTTCGGACAGTTGCATTGCCGCAGCCGAAATAGCTAAATCAGTTTCACTAGCCATACTTCTTAATATAATCTCGGGTTTATGACTCGAATTCGATTGAATCACTGCAGCCCAGTTACCATCAGGACTAATTTCGGCTTCGACATCTCCATGTAAACGGTTAGCAACAGCAAGTAAAGGAACTCTGGCTGTATCTGAACCTGAAATAGTCCATAAATAAGCTGTCCTACCAGATACTGAACAAGAGACATCTGCACATTTACCTGAAAGAAAAATGACTTTCTGTCCATCATCGCTTATTCGCGGCTCACCATCCCAGTAAACGACGGATGTAGATAAAGGGTCTGTGGCAGCACCAACTGCAGCTACCTGATCAACATCGCTACTCAAGGTTCGTTCACAACCCAATGCCACAGTCACAATAGATATTAAAAATATTTTATGCATAGATCACCTTCTCGCCGAGCAGTTTCTGCGTCAGTTTCCTACTATCCAGTTATCACAGCTCCTGAAACCATGAAACACATATTAGAAACAGTGAAAAATTTACACAGAGATCCCTACAATTTGGTTAAAGAAGTAGGATAAGATGCAAAAGAGATCTTCTCTACTAAAAAGCAATTGCAAGGGACATATGAAAGAGAATCGTTTCTTAAATCGCGAATTGAGCTGGCTTCAATTTAATAAAAGGGTGCTCGAAGAAGCAAAGTGCAAAACTACTGCTCTTTTAGAAAAAGTAAAGTTTCTGTCTATTTTTTCAACAAATTTAGATGAATTCTTTATGGTCCGAGTAGCTGGTTTAAAAAAAACCCAGTCCGAAGATATCAGAGTCAGCGACAGCCCTGACTCAATGCCTCAAACCAAAGTACTCGAACTAATACATCAACAAGCTAAAAAAGATGTCGAGGACTCCTATCAATTCTTAGAATCAGAATTAATCCCCGCCCTTAACGATCATGGTATCGCCATAGAAGAATATTCCAGTTTAAAATCTGATCAAAAAATAGAAATGAACCGTTATTTTAAAGAATCGATCTATCCGGTATTAACACCATTAGCTGTCGATCCTGCTCATCCTTTCCCTTTCTTAAAAAATCTCGGCATATACTTACTGATCGAGTTCGAGGTTTCTTTAGATGCGAACCGAATACAACCAATTGCTTTTGTAGAAATCCCAACAGTATTGCCCAGGCTAGTTCCGATAAAATCAGATGATAACGAGTATAGTTACATCCTCTTGGAAGATCTTATCGCTGAACACCTAGATACACTATTCTTAGGATTTTCTATAAATGATGTATTTCCACTTAAAGTAACAAGAAACCTAGATTTCACGTTGCTTGAAAGTGAAGTTGTAGACTTACTAAAATCTGTCCAAAGAGAAGTCAAAAACCGCCAACAAGCTGATGCTGTTAGATTAGAAATATCAGATTCGGCATCACCCCAAATCATTGATTACATAATAAGTAAACTCGACTTAAGCCCTGGTGACGTTTATCGAAATCCAAGCATCATCGGAATCGACTGTATGAGGCAGCTACTGACCCTGCCACTCGAAGAATTAAAAGGACCATCCTTCAATCCAAGGATACCCCATCAACTTAAGGGAACAGCAGATATATTCAGCGTTATTTCTGAAGAAGACTTATTGATTCATCACCCATACGAAAGCTTCTATACCGTTGTTGAATTTCTATACTCGGCAGCTAATGATCCGGAAGTACTTGCTATCAAGCAAACCCTATATAGAACGTCAGGAGACTCTCCTATCATAGATGCACTGATTCATGCTGCGGAATCTGGAAAGCATGTGACAGCAGTCGTGGAACTTAAAGCCCGATTCGATGAACGTAATAACATCTTTTGGGCACGACGAATGGAAAGAGCCGGAGTCAACGTGGTATACGGTTTCATCGGTCTGAAAACACATGCTAAAGCTACTTTAGTAGTCCGAAGGGANGGTACAAAAATATCCCGTTACAGCCATCTATCGACCGGAAATTATAANCCNCAAACTGCTGCAAGCTANGTTGATATAGGCCTCATAACCTCNAATGATGAAATNGGGCAGGATATTTCAATTCTNTTTAATCTGCTAACCGGCTTCAATATTATGACTGGAGANCATCAAGCTCTTGGTTCCGTATATCCAAATCTTAACCACGTCATTATNGCNCCANTAAANTTGAGAAGCAGGTTTATAGAACTAATNGAAGATGAAATAGAGTCNCANCTGAAGAATGGCAATGGNTACATCATGGCCAAAATGAANGCCTTAGTAGACAAGTATATTATCGAAGCCCTCTACAAAGCNTCTCAAGANGGGGTTCGAATTAAACTNATTGTNAGAGGTATATGCTGNCTNAGACCGAAGATAAAAAATCTNAGCGAAAATATTGAAGTCATATCCATNATTGATCGATTTCTNGAACATAGTCGGATATACCATTTTCACAATAATGGAAATGACNTNGTTTTCTTAGGAAGTGCNGATTGGATGCCNAGAAANATGGAGCGACGTATAGAAATCATTTATCCTGTGCTGAATAAAAATGCTTCNGAAAGAATTTTGAAGGAAATCATACCAACCTANTGGAGAGATAANATNAAGTCNTGGTCATTACGACCAGANGGNANCTACCACAAAAAGCCTCTCNCAGGAAAAAGTGANTTTAGAGCACAATATAAGTTTATCGAACAAATCAGAGAGCAAGGCCTTAAATCGATACCCTATCAGAAAGCTATCAANCATAAAGCNGGNAAAAGAGGNGGNCATCGGCCTGTATATAGGAAATCTCCCGAGAGAAAGTGGGCTCAANTCACGAAATCNAAAATGAAGAAATCAAAAGAAAAAAGAAAAAAATAAAAGAAANAGGTTAAATGTCAAAAACATCAAAACTGATAGCTGCAATCGATATGGGATCAAACTCATATCACTTAACCATTGCTGAAGAAACCGGCGAAGCAAATTTAAAAATAATNGATGAACACAAAGAAGANGTTAGAGTTGCAGANTTAGTTGATTCAAACGGATACCTNACCCAAGAGGCATTCGAACAATCTGCAAANTCGCTATTGCGCATGAAAGAAATATCGAGCTCATGGAACGCAGCAGTGCGAGCNGTCGGAACACACTCTATACGAATGGCNAAAAACCATACTGAATTCTGTAATTACTTAAAATCNAAAACCGGAATCANTGTNGAAATNATCGATGGGCTCGAAGAAGCNCGNCTAAGTTTANTNGGNATCAGGCTAGGGTTACCTATAGAAAAAACTCAAGTATTGGGCATAGACATNGGNGGCGGATCAACAGAGGCAGTCATNGCATGCGGCGAATCNATTTNATACGCTAGATCNCTTAGTATCGGGGCAGTNAACCTAAACACCAGGTTTTTCAAAGAGAANAAACCAAAACGAAAAGAAATAGAGTCCATGAAGNTATGGCTCAATTCTAGGTTNGTACCTTTAGANCAAGAAGCCCGATCCTTCAATTTTACTAAAGCNATCGGTGCTTCTGGGTCTATTAGAGCTATAGCTAGATGTATNNATTATATGANNANTGGNACTAATCTAGATAATCTGCACGGACAGTCATTTTCNACNCATGATCTGAATGATTTTCTAAAGATACTTACGAAATTAAAAGANCCNAAAAAAATAATGCAATCTTTTCCACTCGAGAGGAAACGAGCGGAAATTATTTTATCTGGNACCTGCATTCTCGCCGCCGTCAGCGATTTATTTGCAGTAGAAGAATGGCAAGCAAGCAGCTGGGGACTCCGCCAAGGNTTNATATTAGATACCATCAGTCGNCTNGTTAGCGCCACATCGGCTCNGTCACCATATCANGAAGTNCGGCTCAAAACTATTAACGACTTATCAANNAAATTNGGAGTTTCAGCAAAATATAATCAGCAAGTATCCNCNTTCAGTCAAAATATCTTTGAACAACTCGAGAAACGCTGNCCCAAGACAAGTCGCATATCAAAAACTGAGTCCTTAGAAGTNCTGTTTGCAGCAGCNAACCTATCTGAAATAGGNAAAANAATAAATTATAGNAACTTNCATAAACACAGNGCATATCTTATAACCCACAGTGATCTTATGGGATATTCGATGTATGAAAAAGAACTTATAGCAGCCGTTACATTATATTCC
>PBRN01000223.1 GCA_002725955.1 Pseudobdellovibrionaceae bacterium | reverse complement strand
TTTATAATAGAGTCTTCAGATCTTTCCTGCTTTAGGAATTCTCATATTTTTAATCTGCTCAATATTAGCTATGGCTTGGTAAAAGGCAACTGAGGAACGCTTTTGAGGTGACAATTAATGACTTCGCTATAAAGATTTTATCGATTTGACCTATCTAGAAATGATTGATCGGTAAACAAGCCCTAGAATACCTCATGCTCGTGCTTGATTAAGGTCAAATTGAAGTAGAGTTTGACAAAAGATTTAGCTATGGGTTACTTCGCTTGATTTTCTAATTGAGCTAGCTTTTGAATCGATATGGCCCAGGTCTCGGGAAGGATCGATAAAGTTCCGAGTTCTTTGTTTCAAAACCTTGGCCTCAGGAAAACCTCCGTCAACCTGTCTGTCCCATATTTGATGCCCTTCTATTTTAATGCGGAAAATGCCGCCATCACCTGGGATCAAAGCAACTTGATCAAGGTCCTGATCAAATGTTTGAAGGAGCTCTTGAGCTAGCCAGCCGGCTCGTAGTAACCAGCGGCAACGTGTGCAATATTCAATAGTTATAGATGGCTTCATTGCATTCATTCCCTTTTTGCTTCATCCTAAATAGGGTCTGGTTAATGGTTATCATGGTAGTGCTATATCCTCAATGGAATTAGGGCTGCGAAATTGAGTAGAGAAAGGAGATGTTATGGGGCACAAGGTGGCATTGTGGTCGATTTTCATACCTGCTGTTTTCTTACTCAGTCAGGACGCCTTAAGTAAAAAAAAGCTGAAAGTAGAGGGCTCTCTGGTTTCTGAGGCTGCGGCAAAAGGTACGGGCCGGGGCGAAGCTGGTCACGAGTTCGAGCTGGAACTAAAAACGAAAAGAAAAGAAAAAACCAAGATTGAAGTCAGCTTGAAGGCTTGGACTGAGGATGATGAAATAGCTTTGAGAAAAGCCTTCTTTGATTACCGTTTGGATGAAGATACTAAGATTCAGTTTGGAGCTAACAAGAAAAGGTTTGGGGCTCAATATCAGTATAACAATGCGAGTCGCTATACCAATAAAAGACATATTATTTACCGCCAAAAGTTAGCTGTTTTTTCCTGGGTGGGTTATGAAACAAGTCTACGTTATTTAGTTGCTAGCAAAGAGGACTCTTTGGCAAAGGCTTGGGATTTCACTATAGGTTATACGGAGTCTCAGGAAGGCAGTCTGATGGCTCATCTGCATCAACCGCTAGACAGTGAATACTTTTATGAACTGTGGTCTTTAGTTCAGGTGAGTAAAAAAACTCAAAACTCACAGATAGCATATGGCTTAGTAGCGATGTTAGCTAAAGAAAGTGCTGATCGTTTCTGGCAATGGGAAACCGCTGGCGGTAAAGACCCTGTGGAAACTGAGTTTGAGGTGATCTTTAATAATGGTCAACCGATTCATTTTCTTAGCACCCGAGTGTTGACTGGGTGGCGTTTTTCTGGCGCTGATAAAGCTAAAGTATGGGAACCTATGATGGAGTTCAGTGCGATTGTTCATGATACTGGACAACCAACATATAATACCCTTCAGTGTTTACTTGGTATCAGGTTTCGCCATGGCCCTCTGATGATAGGTTTTAATGTGGATGGGGTGGCCGCAAATAGCCGTACTGACGCTCAAAATAGGCTATATGATGAGTCTAGTGTCAGTGTGCTAGGTAGGTATGACTTCTAGGCTTTTCAGCAAATGATACAAAAAGAATAGGTTGTTATTGATGAACATGCAGGTAGTTATTACTTCATTTTTTGTGGTTTTTCTGGGCTGTAAAAATCAGCAGCCAAAGCTGGAAACATTTGGTTTGCCGGTGGTTTCTATTCACATGAATGACGATCAATTTGAGAGATTAAAAAATTCTGCCCTCGCCAAAGACCCTATTACTGCAGATGTTAATTTTTGGGGAGCAGACTATAAAGGGCAAATTAATTATGCAGGTAAATCCACTATCGTCCACTTTAAAAAGTCGATACAGATAACTTTACCGGATGATAAGGCCTTTCGTGATCATCGTGAATGGCGTTTGAGCGCTCAATCACCGGATTCCAGCATGTTAAGATCTTTACTAGGTTTTGCTGTCTACAAAGCAGCAGAGGTTAAAACTTCATCGATTGAGCCTGTCAGTGTGTATTTGAATAATTCATATCAAGGGTTATACTTTCTGATTGAGCCAGTGAATGAACTGTACTTCTCCAATCGACAATATCCTTTGCAGTCCCTGTATAAAGCTGTACTAGGTGCTGCGCGTTTTAATGTGGCTAGCCCAATAGCTTTGGCTCAAGGTTATGCGATAAAATATGGAAGCAAAAGAGTTTATGGCGATTTAGAGCGTTTGATGCATTTAATTGATGGAGCATCAACTGCAGAGGGGCGAGCAAACCTGGCTGAATTTTTGGATGTAGATCAGTATTTGCGTTACTTAGCAGCATCGGTTTGGTTGAATAACTGGGATGGTTATTATAATAACTTTTTCATTTACCGCAGCGGTAATAAATTTGCGTTTGTTCCCTGGGATCTGGATAAGGTTTTTGAAAATGATATCAGAAGGTCATATAGAACTGGTATTTCTTTATGGTCTGCAGAGACCAAGCTTAGGCAGGTGGTATTAGCTGATCCTGCATGGAAAGCGACCTATTTAAATTATTTGAATGAGTTATTAAGCGACTTGGATGACCAGTGGATACAGCAGCAGTTGAATGCATGGACTAGTCAAATGAAGGCTGCTTTTGTTGCTGACCGCTTTCTTAGTCGTCAATCTCGTTCTATCGATAATGAAGCAGCTTTATTATTAGCTACAGCTCAGTCTTGGTTAGTACCACTGCGTGCCGATGTGGCTAGTGCCTTAACGGAAACTTTGACTATCAATGGTCAGGATAAATCAATAAAAGAATAAAGTTCTTGTCGATTTGATCCTAGATGAAGCGCTAAAGGTATGCTTCTGATTCAGGTTTGTTGCATTGGTTGTACATAGGGAATATATGATGGATTCGAGTTTTGAGATCAAAGCAGCCCGAAGGGAGGACTGCGAAATCCTCCTCAAATTTATTAATGATCTTGCTGTTTTTGAAAAAGCAGCTCAGGAAGTATCTGTCACCGCAGAGGAACTGCAACGGGATGGTTTTAGTGATCCGCGAAGGTTTGAAGCTTTAATCGTATGGCAGGATAAGGTTCCTGTCGCTATGGCTCTTTATTATCATCGCTATTCTACCTGGAAGGGCTTAAGCCTCTATTTGGAAGATCTGTATGTAGATCCAGAGTATCGTGAGCAGGGTATTGCTTCAGCTCTTATGAAATATTTATGCAAGGCTGCTCTTGCGCGGGGTTGTGCTAGGTTTGAGTGGCAGGTGTTAGATTGGAATGACGGTGCTATTAAGTTCTATAAGAATATGAATGCGAGTCTTGACGAAGAATGGATCAATTGCAGGATGGTGAATGAAACGATGCATGCTTGGTTAGGGGACTGTAAAGAGATCTAAGCCTAATCGTCTTAGCTATTGCATGAGTCAGCTCTGTTCTTTGGCACCTTATTTCAACTTTTTGTCGAGGTTGGATCACATTTTCCGAATTGTGATTCCAAGCCATTAATGGTAATTACCAGCAAAGCAAAAAGTAGAAACAGGAGCTATCATGACGTTGAAAGCATTATTACTGGTATTTTTGTGTGCCTTTGGGTCTGTTTTTTCATCTAAGGCATACTCAGGCATTAATGACACATGGTGCGAAATGGCTCAACAACATCTTGAGCAGGTTCCTGGATCTAAATTTGAGCTGACCACGTGGTTCTATGAATCAGCATCAGGATTTATTGCCAGAAACCCTTGGATGAATGGTAATAGTGTTAATCTTGTGGCTTGGGTGGCCGCTCCTGTTCAGCAATTGCCTGAGCGTATTTGGTGTAAAATGAAGTCTGCTAGAGGTCTTGGTCTATCAACTGATAGCCGCCCATGTCGTGACATGAATAAACGTGCGTTGGATATAGCTNTAGATCTTAACCCTTCCGTTGCAANGTTATTCGAACGGCAGGGTGGAAATTTCANATTTTTGGATGATGATAGTNTTTATAGGGGGGATGNATGGCTAGATACTCCNATGTTAATCAAAGAATCTTCCCCNAAGCTCTGGGAAATACAATCTATTGCTATGACTACACCTGCATATTGGCCGGCTATTGGTGGAATGAANTTTTGTAAATTCATTACTCCGACAGGGGTNCTTTCCTTAATGAGGTCCTCCACCGCCCGCTAAAAGGCGGNGGCCAAAGGCTTAGTGTTAAGGAGCCGCAGACTCTTCTCTGAGTTGTTTTCGAAGCACTTTTCCCATNGGTGACCTAGGGATACTATTTTTAAANACCACTAATTTTGGAATCTTATATCCAGTCAATTTTTGGCGNCAAAANTGTCTGACATCGGTCGACGANAANTCATCATTTTTTGCTACAATAAATACTTTTACAGTTTCGCCAGTAGCNTGATTGGGNACCCCAATAGCGGCGCAGTCATCTACCTCTGGNTGAGCTTTTATTGTTCTTTCCAGTTCGCTTGGNTAAACGTTATAACCGGAGACGATAATTAAATCTTTTTTTCTGTCGACAATAGTTAAAAAGCCTTCGGCATCCATGATGCCAATATCACCAGTTTTTAACCAACCATCATCGGTGAAAATCTCACCNTCATGGTTTTTCCAGTAACCGGCCATCAGCTGAGGCCCTTTTGCCAGAATTTCTCCGGCAATGCCTGTTTCNACNGGCTGCATTTTGTCATCACATATCTTGATCTGNGTTTCNGGCAGTGCTCGNCCAATCCCNAATTTNTTTGATTGAGGGTGATTCAATGTCAGGCAAGGAGANGCTTCTGTNAGGCCATACCCTTCATGAATNGGGCAGCCAGTGACTTTTTCCCATTCATGGGCTACTTTTTGAGTCAGAGCCATTCCGCCAGAAATGGTCAGCCTCAGATGACTCATATCAAGNTCTTTGAATTTATGGTTTCGCATNAATCCAAAGAAGAGAGTGTTAACTCCAGTGATCGCAGTGAATTTCCATTTGCTGATTTCTTTTACAAANTGAGGAAAATTACGCGGGTTGCTGATGAGGATGCTTAGNTTTCCGGTATATATCATGCCAAGTAGNTTTACCGTAAATGAAAATATATGATATAGNGGCAGGGCCGTAATCATAATNTCTTNTCCGAGCCGTAGCTCATCNCCGAGAGCTGTNACCATTTGGTCAAGGTTAGTCAATAAATTACCATGGGTTAAAATAGCTCCNTTGGGTGTTCCTGTGATGCCNCCNGTGTATTGGAGCATGGCGATATCAGATCGTTTACTTTCCACTGGTTNCAGTTTNTNTTTTTTCCCNAGGTTTATCACTTTGGCAAAGGNAGTGGCACATGGAAGTTCAAAGGGAGGAATNCGCTTTTCAACATTTCGTATAACATAGTTTGTGACTAGTTTTTGTACTGGATTCAGAGAATCACCCATATCCGTAANCACAACATGCTTTATTTTGGTTTCATNTAGGACCTTTTCTGCCAATGTAGCCATGTTACTTAGGATAACCAAAGCTTTAACACCAGAGTCCTGAAATTGTTCAGTCATTTCTGAAGCNGTNTAAAGAGGGTTTGTATTNACTATGATCAATCCTGCTTTGAGAGCGCCGAATACTGCAACAGGGTATTGCAGTATATTAGGNAACTGGATNGCGATGGCNTCACCTGCGACTAGGTCGGTGTGATTTTGAATCCATGCGGCAAAATGATTGCTAAGGTTATCCAGTTGTCCAAATGTCATCAGNTGGCCACGATTGGCAAAGCCCGTTTGCCCACCAAANCTNTTTGCCGANCACCCCAGCATTTCTACNAGATTTTNATAAGATGAAATCTCAGGAACAGACTTATCACGGTTTGTTTTCTGCATACTATNCATATTGGTCTCTAAGAATCTCAGCGAATGATTATGGCTAANCCTAGCACAGAAGTGATGGAAAGACATTAAAATAGGNCCATTGCACATTACATATTGCGAGTTTGGATTGTGTNNGTGNANTTCNGAGCTCTATGTCNGAGCTTATGAATAAGTTGTGCATAAAANGAGTTCAAACTGTCAGCTTAATTCNCANTGNATAGNATGCGATGACGNATGTTATNTAGCCTAATATTTTTNCGCCATGACAAGATGAATGNNTNNANTATTTTCTATCNTNANGAAGANATATATAGGTCTTNNTTGAGAGTNTNTTTGTCTCTCTTACTCTCTCTTACTCTTCTTCATCANTAGAAATGATATAGCCGTCGCTATCATCAACCACATTCTGCTGTANGACTTTGGTCTGTAAGCCTTGTTTTGANCCATCAAGCTGTAGTTCAAGTTGCAGATCTATGTTCAGAACGGCATAGCCTTTGACTGAAGGNTCTTCTGCTACAATAATATAAGGCTTGTTTTTATAAAATGTTTCTACCAGAGCAATNCCGGTGCCGCCGGNTTCTGGTTCTCCTCCTTCGGGATCTTCGACTAATGCGGCTTTTGGATANCCATTANTTCTCCATGTTTCCAATAAAGCTATATCTGCAGCATCAATCCCGCCGCCTGGAGGCATCGNTCCATCTACNACTCGAGANACATAATTGGCTTGGTCTACCTGAATCTCTGCATAATTNGTAAAAGGGACTTGTGTACCATCGTGACAACCGCCATTGGCACATCCTAANCTATCATTNAGNGGTTTAATATCGTCATCGAANTTAGGTTCTTCAGNGGACAGAGCCAGNNCTTCGTTGCNAGCNCNTNNTGTACCTAGAGTTCCTANATACAGGACTACATTGTAATCGCATTTGACTGATACCGCCATGGTAACTTCGTTGGTCCACTCAGCAGTTTCATTGCCGGTTATACATTCACTAGCATTAGTACCGCCAGGGCTTGCGGTGAGTTTATAGCCGTCCATAAGAGTTTTAATGTTAGCAACTTCTCCCTCTAGGCTGCTGCGGTTCGGTAATTGTATTCTTATTGTTCTTCTACTTTCTGAGCCATCACCTCTAACTAGAGAGTTTTTCTTGTTACAACCGAAGTTTGGTGTCATACCTAACAGAAGAAATAAGAAAATTACAATGATTCTATAC
>PBRN01000222.1 GCA_002725955.1 Pseudobdellovibrionaceae bacterium | reverse complement strand
GTTCTTTTATGAAAAAATCTAATTTCAAACTTTCTCTTCTTTTGATTGTTCCGCTGTTGAGCCAATGTACCCTAGAATTTTTTTTTGAAGATAAGAAAAAAAATAACCTTATTAACGAGGTGCGCAAGGTGTTTGGTGACCACCTCAAGCCGCTTGAGCCTGTTTATTTACCAGGTATTTTAGGTTTTAATCCTGATGCTGAATTGCTAGAGTTGGGGCGAAATCTTTTCAATGATACTCTTTTATCAAGAAATAATGATAGTAGTTGTGCAACCTGTCATCTCAGCAATCATGGTTTTGCAGATGGAAATAGTATCAACGTAGGAACGCTGGGTCTGGGAGGTCCTCACGGAGATAATGTAGGCAGAGGTTTTGGAGAGGGCGTTCTCTCTACTGAGCGAGGTTTTGGCAATGACGGTATGGGATTCAATAGCCGTTTTGTTTCTTTTCGGAACTCTTTGTCGACCGTTAATGCTGTTTTTCGCATGAATACAAGAAAAAATACTGGACTATTTCATGATGGTCGATTTGGTGACCTGAGGTTTCAGGCATTGCTCCCCATTCATACTGCTGAGGAGCTCTGTGGACAGAATCCGGTTCCGTTTCCTCCTCATCAAGAAAATATTTTTCGGCCTGGAGGTCCTTTATTTAAAAAGCCCGTGACTATTCGCCATGCGCATTCTTGGGACAAGGTTCAAGGGATTAATTTACATCACTATAATAGTATTACTGAAACGGTTATCGGTGTTCCTACTCGCAGGCCGAATGGGCATATATCAGTACCGACTCGTAATGAATGTTTGGCGATTGCTATTGCTAAGATTCGGATGGTTCCGGGTTATCGTACTTTGTTTGCTAAAGCATTTGATACTCCCGAGATCAATGATGAAAGGGTTGGATTGGCTTTAGCTGCTTTCGTGATGAGTCATGTTTCTAATCGCAGTCCATGGGATCGATTCGTGGCAGGAGACGATTCTTTAACCAAAGAACAACTTCTTGGTCTAGCAATTTATTTTACCCCAATAGGCAAAAAAATTACATTAGGAGGTCATGAACTGACTGGAGCTGGTTGTGTTAGTTGTCATAGCGGCCCGACTTTTGGCGGTAAAGGTTTTAGTTCTCTTGGGGTAAGAAGTAACCCTTTATCTTCACTTAGTAAACCTAGCTTTGTAAACCAAGTCCGCACTAGTGGTTTTGTCATAGCTCCGGACGAACAGCGAGGGGCGTTACCTAAGTGCCATTTGGAAGATATTACTGTATCCGGTAACTATGCCCCGGATATTGGTTTTGCTGTTACTTCCCGTAAGGTTGAAGATTGCTTCAAGTTTAGAATACCTCCTTTGAGAAACGTGATTGAAACCTGGCCTTACTTTCATCATGGCACAGCGAAGGGGCAGGGTATTGCTGCTGCAGATCATCGTAAACGTTCTCTCGCTACTTTGAAGCAAGTGATTCGATATCATCTTCGGGGACCTATTAGTATCGAATTAGCCAATCAGGGCAATCCATTGGTGAGTTTTTTTGATGAAACCTGGCAGCTTGATCCATACGTTCCTTATTATACTCAGGACTTTTCTGGAGTATCTGATTTTTCTAGTTTGAAATTTCCTCTTGTGATACCTGACGATCAAGTTGACTGGCTGGCGGATTTTGTCGCCTTTGGTTTGTATGATCCAGAAGCGGTAGTGACGGGATCTTTCGGTAACCCCGTTGGTCATCCTACTTCTGTTCCCAGTGGCTTGACACCCACTATTTCTAGAGACCATGGCACCCAGTTGGAATTGCCTCGTCATCAGAACCTTAGCCACTAGTCTAGTATGTCACCAGAATATTACCGTTGCTTTGTCCTGATATTATTTTTATTAGTTGCAAGGCTATCGATTGCTTCGGAATGTTAGGTTGTTTGCTCCCTTCGTATGGTTGTAAATTATGATATGATAAAGGATGGCATGGCTTATTAATCCTTTGAAATTATAGGAAAGTTAAATGGATCGAACAAAACCGGCATCCGCCGGAGCCGCCCGAGCCGAGACTCTTTTGACAAAACTCCAGACTCGCTTTGTGGGCAAACTGGAAGCCATTGCCAAGTCAAATAGGCTTCCAGCATCGTTTACTCCTGTTGAATGGCTGCGTGATGAAGGTGTGCATGGAGGTGGCGTTCGGTATGTTGCTCCTGTTGACTCTATTTTCGATCGTGCCTCAGTTAATTATTCTCAGGTTCATTATGATGATTGCTCTGAAAAGCCGTTAGGTTCAGCAACGGCTTTGTCTACAATTATCCATCCTGCTTATCCACTGGCTCCTTCTATCCATATGCATATCAGCTGGACAGAAATGAAGTCCGGGGATGGCTATTGGCGAATTATGGCAGATCTCAATCCTGCCATCCCAGATAAGGAAGATCAGAAACGTTTTGAGCTTTGTCTTCAGGATATAGCTGGCAGGTATTATGAAGAAGGTAAGATCCAGGGAGAGCGCTACTTTTTTATTCCCGCTTTAAATCGTCATCGAGGTATTGCTCATTTTTATCTTGAGAGTTTCCATACCGAAGATGAATCTGCAGACATTGCCTTGGCTAAAACGCTGGGAGAGAGGGTCATTGATTGCTACGCTGAGATACTGAGGGTTAAGCTTGAAGATTGTCAGCCACCTTCTGCTCAAGAAATTCAGCAGCAGCTAGCTTATCATACTCTTTATTTTTTTCAGGTTTTGACGCTTGATCGAGGCACAACATCGGGCCTGATGGTTCATGATCAGAATGATATCGGTATTATGGGTTCTTTACCCTCTCATGTGGATCCAGCTCTGCTAAAGTCATGGCAGGAAAAGTTGCCTGAACCTCAGGATCAGTTATTAGAAGCATTGCTGGGATGTCTCAGCCAGGATAGTCCTTGTCCCATAGATGAAGTAACCAAGAAGAAAGTTGCAGATACTGTGCGTACTCATTATCGCCGGCATCCTGATGCGATAAAACTTCAGGCTTCGGGTAACACAGTTCCCACTACGGTTGATAACCATATTAAAAAATAGATGAACTCTTGCCCATGAGAGGTATTACGATCTTAAGCTTGACTTAGGTATGATTGCCATACCGGTCAAATAACAACATAGGCTGATATTGATATGCCAGAGAAAGTGCGTGCCATAAGAAAAAATATTACATATGTGAAGATCAATGGTTCGCCAAATGATACTTAGGGTGAAGGCCAGAGCAGCAGGCCATAAATGGCTGGTGCCTTTTGGAGATGCTGGATCCCATGCCATCAGCCAAAAAAATACTGCTATTCCCAGATAATGCTGAGATTGATTCCAAATTGGGTCTTTAAATAGTATATTGCTGAACAAGATGAGTAGTCCTAACCCGACGAGGCGCATCAGTGTGCGGGGCCAGGTGATTTTTGCGAGCTTTCGATACCAATAAATCACGATAGCAATTATAAAAAAGGTAATTGGAAGTACATCGGCTGCTTTTGACCAAGCGGTAGCAACCGTATGGAACAGGCCGGAGCCAAAACCAATGAAATAAATATTGATTGGTAACCAGCGTAATTGTTTTTGATGGTCGGGACTGAGTTTTTTCAAGTGCTGAGCGATCAACCAAGCTGCCCAGATAAAACCCAAATTTGAGATAGCGTTGAGCGGTTCGGCCCAAAAACCTGTTCCGAGGCGCTCGCAGTAGTCGTCGATCTGTGCGTTAAGATCTATCATGTACTTAAGATAATTGAGTTTTCTTATGATGTCAAAAGTATGCGGATTGAACCTAGCCAGTCATGCTTTAACATGCTAGAGATTTCCGTTCGAACCAGGGAGACATATTTGACTCATATATCTTATAAAGAAGAGCAAGCGCCATTGTTTAAAAGCATGAAAACCCCTTGGGATGATCTATTTATTACTAGAATGCCTTCAAGTAACGATCCCAATTTGCAGGGCTGGGATGGGGCGGATCTATATCTTTTGGATGCTGTTGCAGAAAGGGGCTATGCTCCTGCTGAAACTGTTAGGGTTCTGATTGTCAATGATACCTATGGAGCTATCAGTACGGCTCTGCGGCATTGTCAGGTTGATGTGGTAACCGATTCTTTTCGTGGGCGGGAAGGTTTAAAAACTAACTTTGAGAAAAACTTAGCTGATCATCAGCCGCATTTCTATGATCTTGGGAAAGTGCATCCGGACAAAGGTTGGGACTTAATTCTCATTAAAATACCTAAATCTCATGATCTACTGGATTGGCAATTGAGCAGATTGCAATCGATTGCGGGTTCAGCTGTGGTTATTGGTTCAGGACTTACTAAGCATGTGCATAAGAAGACGATTAAGATCTTTGAGCGGTATTTAGGTAAGACTCCTACTAGTTTGGCTAAGTATCGCAGTCGTTTATTGTTACCTGGTTCAGATAAAATACCGTCTGAGCTGCAGTCAAATGTTTGGCCAAAATTTTGGGAATATCATGGTTTAGCTGTGGGGAATTATCCAGGAGTTTTTTCTGGGGAGAAACTTGATCAGGGAACTCGATTTCTGATGGAACAATGGCAGCAAGGTAAAGCAAAGTATACTCACTCCTCGGGTGGTACAGTGATCGACTTGGGCTGTGGTAATGCGGTTTTATCTGCTTACTATATGAAGAACCAATATGTGCCCATCCCTATGGCTGATAAAGGCACAGACAATAAGCACGTTGATGGTGCGAAAGAAAACTTGATTGCTATCGATGATTCTTGGCAGGCTATCTGTTCTGCGAAAAAAACTTATAGTAGCAACGGTGTTGATGCTCATTTAATCCATGGGGATGGCCTTAAGTCATTACCGGCTGATCTAGCTGCCGTAATCTTGTGTAACCCTCCATTTCACGAGGGTCATGGGGTGAGCTATGAACTTGCTGCTGAAATGTTTAGTCATGCATTGCGGGTCTTGGAACCTGGGGGGAAGTTGTGGGTAGTGGGTAACCGTCATCTTCGCTATCACATTGTGCTGAAAAGACTGTTCTCTCGGGTCCAGCAGATAGGGAACCATCCTAAGTTTGTGATATTTCAATGCTGGAAAAGATAGGTGGCGTCGTTTTAACATAGATAAACCCAAAAGAAGCTGGTCATAGATGAGTAGCAATGGTATGGTCGGCCGATTCTATAGTTACCTCTGGGTCAAGAGGTGAAATTACCATTTGAGTGAGACAAAGAAAAATATGAAAAAATGTGGATATATAGCTCTAGTTGGACGACCGAATGCTGGTAAAAGTACCTTGATGAATGCCTGTATTGGCCAGAAAGTAGCTGGAGTTAGCAACAAACCACAGACGACGCGTAACCGTATCTTGGGGATTGCCACCCAAAATGAGACGCAACTGTTATTCCTGGATACTCCCGGATTGCACCGCTCTGGCGGTTATTCCCGGATTAACTCCCTTATGAATAAAGAAGCATGGGGAGTCCTCAACGATGCTGATGTTATTTGTATGATGGTTGATTTAACTGGCGGTGTAGAAGAGCAGGATTTGATCTTTTTCCGTCAGATATTGGAAACAGCGACATCTCCAGTTATGCTTTTGTTATCTAAGATTGATAAGAAAAAAGCTGATGCTTTGTTTAAGCGGAAACAAAATATTATTAGTGCTTTTTCTGAAGTTTATGATGCTTTAGATGAAGAATTGCGTGGTAAATTAATTCATCCGATTGGTGATCCGTTTGAAATTTCAGCTAAGCGACCAGAACGTGTGGCAGAGTTTTGTGCGAAGGTTGGAGAGCTTGTTCCTGAGGGTGAGTGGTTATACAACGAAGATGATTTAACGAATCGCTCGACTGACTTTCTGATGAGTGAATTAATCCGGGAATCTGTTTTTAGGCTTTTGGGTCAGGAAATTCCATATCACACCGCAGTGATTGTTGAAGATATCGATTTGGAAAAGCCGGTGATTCATGTGACCGCTAGTATTGTCGTTTCGCGTAACAGCCAAAAGGGTATGGTGGTCGGCAAAGGTGGTTCTAAAATTAGAGAAATTGGTATCCTTGCTCGTAAATCGATTGAACAGCATTTTGACCGCCAAGTCTTTTTGGATCTGCACGTTAGAGTGCAGGAAGGTTGGGTTGATCGTAATGAAGCGATTACAGAGCTGACATCCATAGGCGACCACAGCTAATCAATAATAACTACATGATATTATTGGTTTTATTTCTTCGTCTCTAGGTTCCGCCTTATGATCTAGAGTATTTGGGGCGGCCACTATACAAAGTGGTTCGCCATTGCCTTCCTTGGCAAAATCTAATGTTTGTTCCTTTATCTTGCCCAAGAAGTGATGGTCTCATTTTGGCCTGATGTCATGCTTCAATATCTGACAAAAAAGTCAAAGTGGGGCTCTTTGATTCTTTGGTAGCTTTTGTCACGATCCTGTTTAGTATGAACTTTTCGATCTTTTTGGACTGAGGATATATGTATGGAATCAAGGCGCATGGTTATTCAGGGCGGAAGAAAACTGAGTGGTGGCCGGATTCCTATTTCCGGTAGTTCCAATCAGGTCACTAAATGTATTATTGCTGCTCTGCTTACAGATGAGCCGGTGCTTATTAAAGGAGCACCTGAAGTTGATGAACGTACTATAGTTGAAGATCTGTTTTCTTGGTTAGGTGGGGAGGTTGAGCATCTCAGCAACGATGAAATCCGGGTCTGTGCGAAAAATATTGGCAAGCATGAAATAGACGAGGAAATGTGCAGTCGCAATCGCATAGCTATTTTAAGTGCTGGTCCCTTGTTACATCGCTTTGGTAAGGCTTCCTTTTATGGTGCTTTGGGTGGGGATAAAATCGGCAAGAGGCCTGTGGATTACCATGTAAGTGGTTTACAGAAAATGGGCGCCGAAGTTATTATCGAGGGTCAGCAGTACCACTTATCAGTCGGCACCAAAGGTTTGCATGGTGCTCATATTATTCTAGAATTTCCTTCAGTGATGACCACTGAAAATTTGTTAATAGCCGCCACCTTAGCTAGCGGTAGGACGATTATTGAAAATGCTGCTATCGAACCTGAAGTGATTGAGTTGATGAAAATGCTTCAGAAAATGGGTGCGGATATTAGTCTTAATGCAAATCGGACATATGTTGTTGAAGGCGTAAAGAAATTAAAAGGCTGCGAGTTACGTTGTATGGTCGATCGTAATCAAGCGGTTTCTTTTGCTTTGGCTGCTTTGGCTACCGGAGGAGATGTTCTTTTGGAGAAGGTCCCTCATGAGCCTGTTTATAGTTTTCTAAATTATATCCAGAGGATGGGAGCTATTATTAAGGTCAACTCGGAAGGTGTGTTTGTAAAATCTCCTGAAAAATCCTTGCGAGGTGCCCACGTAGAAGTGGATGTAGCCCCTGGCTTTATGACTGACTGGCAGCAGCCCTTTATGGTTTTATTCACTCAGTCAGTCGGTGTTAGCATTCTTCATGAAACCGTATTCGAAGAACGCCTAGGCTATATTGACTACCTGAAGGAAATGGGGGCTAATATATCGGTAACGACTAAGTGTTTGGGGGAGACCCCCTGTCGTTTTCGCAATAAGAACTACATCCATTCCGCCATCATTCAAGGTAGTACGCCTTTGCGAGCAGGTAAGTTTGTTCTGCCCACCGATATTCGGGCTGGTATGTGTTTAGTTTTGGCTGGTTTGGTGGCCGAGGGAACGACTGAGCTTACTAATATCCGTGAGCTTGAGCGGAAATATGATGATGTCGTAGGCAAGTTGCTGAAGATGGGGGCAGCTTTAGAAATTGTTTAATAAAGCTCGGAATGCTTTTTGTAATATAGGTCTTTTGGCTTAGTGGTAATTCTGTCTTAACTTTAGAAATTTTTTGAAAAAAATGCAGGATAGGGTTGGCACTTTAGTTTTGTTTAACTAGAATAGTTTTTTAGTTTGTTTCATCACCTATACTCTATAATTGACTTCCATGGCGAACAAAAATTCCAAGTCAAAAGCATCGGTTTTTAGCCTTTTAGATAAGGCTACCATAGTGTTTATGGCTTTGTTTATCGGTATTGGTTCTTTTTGGTTGTTGTTTTCCGATGACAGTGACCCAAAAGCACTGAGTCCGGAAAAAGCTGTTCAGAAGAATATTCGGGTTGCGTCAAAAAGAGAATCAACCCGTCAGCTGTCTATTATGTCTCCAATTAAGCAGGCGGGCGATAGTCAATGGGATCTCTGGCAAGGTAATCAGCATTATCTCAATGCACAACTTGAAGAAGTCGTCACACTTATTGATGATGGTGAGGTAATTGAGGCAGAGCAGTTACTAAAGGAATATCTTGAGGAACAACCAAAGCTTTGGCAAGGGTGGCTGGAGTTGAGCCTGATATATAGCTTGGATTATGGGGATAGTGATAAAGCTATTGACTATATGGAAAAAGCACTGGAGATAAATCCTGAAAATGAAGCTTTGAACCGTAATATGGTCGAGCTTTATCTAAGTTCCGATCAAGTTGCGGACGGTATTGCGTTCTATATTGATTTACTGGCGTCTCACCCTAAATCATTCCAGATTTCATATCAGTTAGGTCACCTGTATTTGGCGTATGAGGATCTTGACGCTGCTATGAAATATTTAGAGCAGGCTTCAGATGGACATTCTGATCATTTTGGAGTGAATGTTTGGCTGGCAAGAGCTTGGAAGAAGCGCGGAAAGTTAAGTGAAGCTGTCCATTATTGGGAGCGGGCCGTTGTAGCTCTCGAAACGACTATTCGTCAGAGAATCCGTATGGGTTTGCCTGCAGAGTATTTGAGTGATTTATTAGATGAAGTCCTGCTTGAGTTCACCAAAGCTTTAGTTGATATGGGAGAACGAGATCGGGCTCAGGATAACCTGACTAAGCTAGTCCAGCGCATACCAAACCACCCTGAAGTTTTGAGTTTACTGAGTTATTTCTAATCTTCTATTTGCTTATGATATAAATGAATTCTCTGGTTATTTTTTATTCCGAGGCGACCGAGTTGAATAACTTGTCGTTTTGAAGGGTTAAGATATCGGTGATCATGCGGTTAAAATTGATATGAATTTTGGGCTGGGTTCGGTGTCATTTACGCTTTATTGTGTTGGCTTGGCGATTGATTTTTTGCTCTCGCAAATGCTTCGATGTTTTCCAGTAAAACAGGGTAGGTATTCATGAAGTTCTATTTACAATACTTAATTTTATTATCTTGCTTCTTGGGGGCAGCTAACCCATGCGCAGCCTATCCTGATCAAGGGAGCGACGATGTCGTTTACTTTATTATGATCGATCGATTTGCTAATGGTAATAAAGATAATGACCATGGTGGACTAAATCCTAAAGCCGGATGGGCGCAGCATGGTTTTAAGCCGGATCATAAGGGGTATTATCACGGTGGTGATTTTGTCGGTATTATTAATAGACTTGATTATCTGAAAGGTCTTGGGGTTAATACCCTCTGGTTATCACCGATCTTTCGTAATAAATGGGTTCAGGGTGATGGTACNCTGAATGGCTCATCTGCAGGNTATCATGGTTATTGGATTACCGATTTTACNGCTATTGANCCTCATTTTGGGAGTGAANCCGAATTTCGAGGTCTATTGAAAGAAGCCCATAAACGNGGGCTTAAAGTGATTATNGATATTGTTGTTAATCATACTGCAGATGTGATTTCGTATGATGGNTGTGGCGATTGTCCATACCGGCACAGTNAGGATTACCCTTGGANCCAGAAAAACCNAGGTTTCACCTTAGATTCATCGGCNCAAAATGACTTTTCTAAGTACAAAAACTATAACCACAGCTTTCAANTAAACAGATTCGATNTAGTGAAAAAGCCTGANTGGTTGAATGATCCTCTCTATTACCATAATCGAGGCAATTCAACTTTCAGCGGTGANAGCACNCAATGGGGCGATTTTTATGGTTTAGATGATTTGTTTACAGAACACCCAAAGGTTGTTGCTGGTATGATAGACATCTATCGTTATTGGATAGAAAATTATGATATTGATGGCTTTAGGCTTGATACCGTAAAACATGTNAATCCTGAGTTTTGGGCGTCTTTTATTCCAGCTATGCAGAAAGTAGCTGCTGATGCAGGGAAAAAAGACTTTAGGATCTTTGGTGAGGTNTTTAGTGGTGATGTGNAACTTCTGCGTCACACGATATCAAAAGCGAAAATTCCTTCTTTTCTTGATTTTGGCTTTTATGGTGCNGTGAAGGATGTTTTTGCTTTAGGTCAGTCTCAACAAAAGTTGAGGGGNCTATATGCAAAAGATGACTTTTTTAATTTGTCTGANTTTAATAGAAATGAAATTCTTACTTTTATTTCTAATCANGATGTGGGCCGTATNGGNCATTCTATTCAGAATAATCGCAAAAAAAGTGATCANCNACAGTTATCTATCNTNGCTCATGGTTGGATGATTTTAGGGCGTGGTATTCCGGTTTTGTATTATGGNGATGAGCAAGGCTTNACTGGNGATGGTGGTGATCAGGATGCCCGTGAAGATATGTTCATAAGTCATGTTTCCTCATACNNGGACAATATTCATCTTGGGGGCCNGGCTGNTGNTCGNNAAGATCATTTCAATGTCGATCATCCGNTNTATCGAGGNTTNCGTGATTTGATCGCACTGAGACAGCAGGAAAAAGTACTGCGTTCGGGATCTTTTCGTATGCTGACTAATGCAGAGGTGGGGTCAGAGGCATTACTTGGTTTCGTTCGCACTCCTCTCAGTCTTTATGGTGAGAACAATCATCAGTCTGATTCAACTNCATTCTTGGTTTTGTTTAATCGCAACAATCGCTCGCAGTCATTTAGTTGGNAAGGTTTTNCTGATCCTAATGTAGCGATGATTTTNCCTGAAGGAGTGATTAAGCCGAAGATAACGNTGCGTTCTAAAAGTATGGAGTTGACTGTACCTCCATTAAGTATGGTGGTCATTAAGGGGCGAATAACTTCACCCGAGCTCTCCCCAACCANAGTTTCTCAGCTNGNCAAGAGTTTANANCCTGCNTTAGTTTCTCCTGAAGATCTAGGTGAAGTCACAGGCACTTTCCCCGTAGAGGTTCGATTGCCNAATATTGAGANANGGGTTGATCANGGTCTGCATATAGTGGTNTCNGCAAGAAATTCAAGTAAAGAAGNTTGGAAATACCAAGGGGAAGATTGGGTGCAGCCTTTTCGGGTTTATNTGGANGCGGATGATTGGGAGCCGGCCAGNACTNAGTATTTGAAGGTGGAGCTACTGCAGTATGGTCAGCGGATATGGGAGCGCACGATNGAAGTGGATAAGGCGATGCCTGAAGATAAGAGCGTCCCTAAAGTGAAGTTGATTTTTCCTCATGGTTCCCNAGGTATGGAGACCACGGTAATNACACACTCTGGAGAAATTCTTCCGCCACAGTTATTAGGTCGGGAAAAAGATTTGAGTTTCAACTGGCAATTAACTTGGNAAGATCTTTTTATTGTCTTGAAGCAGNCTAAACAAATCGGATCNGCCAAATATTGGCAATCGCATCAGCCGGTATTTCTAACCTTGTCTGCTATTAGATCTATGGCTAAAGATGTTGATGGTCAGTCTGTTGCCGTTGTTTATGTGAGTTCGGATGGTCGTATATCTGATCGACCAACTGAAGTTAAACCAGGCTTATGGTTACCGTTTGCCCCTGATGAAAAGGCTCCTATTAAACAAAATTTATTCATTAGAGGTGATATGTCTGAGTGGCAGCCGATTCATAGTTTGAAGTATGTTGGCAATTATACTTGGGAAACAANANTGAATTTAAAGCCTGGTATTCATCTCTATAAGTTCGCTGATCGNANATGGACTGCAGCGGTGAATTTTGGGGGGCCCTTTTCTGTCAAAGGTTTTCGTCGAAATGGTGACAGCAAAAATTTNTCTTTTCGTGTGCCTAAAGGTCAGGGGGGNGCTTGGCGTTTTCAGTTNTCCTTTTTTCCTGCTAAGTTTCTTGGTGATGATTATGACCTTTCGTTTTATAGTGTNGAGCGAATTTCNGCTAATTAGAANGATTCCTTGGGTCATCTGGANGTTNTTATTNATCTTAGGCATCTAAGTAATAGAATCTAGCCGGCTAATTTTCCTGAATTAGAAGCATCGTTTTCCTGGTTGGAAGTATTTTTAGTTTTCATTAGATCTCAATTAAAGTTGGTTCAGGCTNATCTCTCATACTTTAACTGAGTTTTGCTCAGTATATGTCGTTCTCTGTGATTTTTTTTCAACAAATAACCTCGATAATAAACACTTTATTTTTATCTTGTTTAAANNNGATAGAAAGTTTAAANCTAGATAAGNCTATTTGGCTGNNTGGCCAAGATAGNGTTGANTGTAAGTNATTGTAATTAATTGTTTTTTTTGACCNANGGTAAGGAGANAGGATGGNTTCTATTTAACTACACGCATAAACGAGTCTTGCATTGTTCTNAGTTGTTATTGTTTTAATTGTTGTAGGAGGAACTATGTTGATAAGTAACCGATTGCGTAAGCAATCACCCCCGCANTTTATCTTTAGAGTCTTGATCTCATTATTTCTTGTCACTGCCTGTGATAAGGAAGCTCATGACAAAAACAATTTCCGTACCATACCCCAAGAACGTATNGATGGTAGTTTTTTGATCGAAGCAGACCCTGNTATTGCTGATGNCGATCAGTTAACGANCCTCCAAGGTTCGGTCAAAGCAACTGCAGAAGANTTTGGTTGCTCTGTCGGTACTTTGGATAATATCTCCTGGGAGCCNTCGGGTGGAGTNTTNTCTTCTGATTTATCCCGTGTTTATCATCTACAGTTAAAAGAGTGTGAGCTNGCTGATGATGAACTTCGGGGNGTNCTTGATTCCTTAAGTGAAAAAGAAGGAATTAAAATGGCCGAAGCAGAGGCTCTGGTGAAAACCACGGCAGATAATGATCAATACCGNAACAGACAATATTGGATGGACCAGATTAACCGTGATCAGGCTTGTAATANTNCTGGTAATGGCTCTGAGGT
Source organism: Pseudobdellovibrionaceae bacterium (assembly GCA_002725955.1). Lineage (GTDB taxonomy): Bacteria > Bdellovibrionota_B > Oligoflexia > Oligoflexales > Oligoflexaceae. The sequence continues at coordinate 3,083 of PBRN01000222.1, read as the reverse complement.
TGTTGTNGCCGTCGTGGATTCCGGTGTTGACTTTGATCACCCAGACCTTGTGAATCAGTTTTATCGGGATAAGTCNGGTCGTGTTATTGGGGCGAACTTTGTAGGTAAAGGATCTCGAGGCAGGCCCGACAGTAACTGGGATGATGGCAANAGTCACGGTACTCACGTCGCTGGNATTATTGCTGCTGAATCCAATAATGGAAAGGGTATTGCAGGNACTGGNAGCTGTCTTCCAGTGAAAATTATGCCGATAAAAGTTATGGGGGCNGATGGCACAGGGAGTTCCATAGAAATTGATCGTGGNATTCAATGGGCTGCTGCTAATGGTGCTGATATCATCAANCTTTCTTTGGGTAGNACCGCTGTTGGTGGNGCGACTCCTACCAGANAAAAATCACTGTATTCTAGCCTAGCTCGACAGGGTGTGATTGTCTTTGCTGCTGCTGGTAACGATGGTCGCATAAATGGTGCCAGGTCAGGTCGAGGTTATNTATGGTCTTATCCNGCAACNTACGAATATGTTATTTCCGTTGCATCCACTGATTCTCGTGGTCAGTTCTCTCGNTTTTCTAACCGGGGACCATATGTNGATATTGCTGCTCCTGGATCTGATATTTTATCCACAGTTCCTGGGGGNAGTTACCGAAANTTAAGTGGTACTTCNATGGCAACNCCNGTNGCTGTTGGAGCTTGGGCTTTCGTNTACAGNAGTGTTGCGGGAAAAATGCGCCAACCTTTTAATTATGATCAGGTCATGANCTTTTTGTTGGATTCAACTTCNGATCGCTACAGTCTAAATAGTTCTCAGGTAAATTCCGGAGGATTNCTAGATATGGAGAANCTGCTNGCGCAGGTTGCNATTCCGGAAGAGGNGCCGGCANNGCCNGAGCNNCCTGAACANTCTGANCCTGNNCCTCAACAGCCTGACGANCCTGCANCNGAGCAGCCTGAAGAGCCTGAAGAGCCTGNNNAGCCTGATCCTAATGCAATGAATTTTGTTGGATTGCAGCCTGGTATGCAGTTAAGAGGAGCTTCTCGATTTGGGGTTTCCAATTGGCCGCGAGGTACCTACAGGATTTATTTGTACTGGCAACAGGATGGAGCCTCTGCGGCGACGACTTTTACCTCTCTAGATAGCTTTAGCTTAAGTTATCAAGATACTTTGATTACATATGATAGTTATTATCTATACGGTAAAGGGCGTTTATATGCTGAGGCAGTGAGTTTTTGGGGACGACGATTGCGTTTAGACTCGATCCCTCTCAAAGGCCTTTAGTTAGTTTCTTGAAGATAAGACGACTTTTAAAGTCGTCTTATCTTCAATGGTCATTTTGTTTTATTGAAATCTTCTTTATGAAACTCCTCTGATTCTTGCTTTGAGTCGTTTCTTTGTTTGGTGTCGATTTAGCATGTCGCCTGTGAAGCACGGTGCCATACAGACGTCAACTCATTCCGATATCTCTTTTCTTTTTGATGCCTGCACTTTATTTCTCTTCTTATTTATCTATGAGTAAAATTTAGTCATTCATTTGATGTTTTTTACCGGCATTATTTGATAGCAAGGCTTAAGTATGAAAATTTGACCTACAGCTGGTTTCGAGACAGATTTTATTGGAGTCCGATTATACGACGCAGTTGTGATCTGTAAATTGACTGCATTTTCCATAGAGCCTTGCCATAGAGCTCAAAACTCATTCTCTGCCTATCCTGATGTTGGTTGCGAACCTTATTTTGGTATCCAGTGGGACAGATGATTTTTGCCATCAGAAAAATTCGAATTGCAGCCTTGCTGGCTAATTGACAATATGTTGGCATGACTCTTACAAATTAGCACGACTCTCTCTTACCAGAGACCTCGGAATCTGCTATTGGTAAGGCTTTGCATCACGACAATATTATTGCGTCAATAAAGTATCGAAGGAGTTTGACGACACATATGGGACCAACCACTGAACGGGGCTCACCCGTTAAACAAGCAGCAGCTGTGGCATGGGGCCAAGAAGGCATCTTTGACTATTTACAACAGGTAAGGCAGCCATGCGTAGTTTTAAAAGATAGCACTCATAAGCGCATCGGGGTCGGGCCGCAGTCCGTTTCTGGCTATGAAAGCATCGGTTATTTACCGCCTTTATATCCTGAATGGTTGGGTGATCGTTCCTTTGGAGAAGTTCATGGGGTCCGGTTTCCCTACGCTTCTGGCGCTATGGCCAATGGTATTGCCACCACTGATATTGTGGTTGCTATGGCTAATGCAGGCTTTCTCGGCTTTTTTGGGGCTGCCGGTTTATCTCTAGAGCGCATCGAGGCAGCCATTGACACGATAGAAAGCCAAACGATTCCTGGTGCTAGCTGGGGGTCAAATTTAATTCATAACCCCCAGGAACCTCATCTGGAAGCGGCGGTAGCAGATTTATATATTCGGCGTGGTGTACGCAGAGTGTCTGCCGCAGCGTATATGAAATTGACTTCCTCTGTGGTCCGTTACGCATACAGTGGTATTTATCAGGATTCAGCCGGCCAAATTCAGAGAAAGAACTATTTGTTCGCCAAAATATCTAGGCCTGAAGTCGCAAGGCACTTTATGGCTCCGGCTCCCGAAAAAATGCTGCAGCAATTAGTTGCTGATGGTTTGTTAACACCGGAAGAGGGAAAGCTTGCAGCTCAAATTCCGGTAGCGGAAGATTATACTGTAGAGTCGGATTCTGGGGGGCATACTGATAACCAGCCGATGAATGCACTATTGCCAACTATCCTTGACCTCCGAGAACAAATGGTAGCTCAGTATAGTTATAGTCGGCCCATAAGAATTGGTGCAGCAGGTGGCTTAGGTACTCCTCAAGGAGTTGCCGCCGCTTTTGCTTTAGGAGCAGCATTTGTCGTGACTGGTAGTGTGAACCAGAGTTGTGTGGAATCTGGTTTGGCTGTGAAGGGCAAGGAGCTATTAGCCAAGCTTACTCTTGCCGATGTTGTGATGGCTCCATGCGCTGATATGTTTGAAATGGGAGTTGAAGTTCAAGTAGTAAAAAAAGGTAGTATGTTTGGAGTTCGTTCCCGTCGCCTTTATGAACTCTATAAAAATTATG
>PBRN01000221.1 GCA_002725955.1 Pseudobdellovibrionaceae bacterium | reverse complement strand
TTCATATCATTAATACTGGCTTCTAAACCCATAAACTCGTCTCGAGTTACCGCATTTTCTGCGGCATCTCTCACACTAAGCTCTACCTTTTTTAACTGTTTACTTAAATCTAAAAGCGATTGGTCGACTTCGGTATCTCTTACATCTGACCGACCGGTATCCCACGAATCACTCTCACCTGTTGCCTTAACAAGATATTGCTTACCTCGAGCAGATTCTTTAGTTTCAGTTTCAAGTATGACAGCGTTGGGGCCAAGGTCTTTTCTTACCAGCCTAATAGCTTCTCTCATTGACCATGCTTCAAATGACCGTACTTCCATAAATACCTACTTATATTGTCACGACACCAACAGACTCTGTTACGACTCCCTGAGGAATTTCATCAAAAGCCAGAACGGTTACTCCAGGTACGAACCTTGCTATTAGATGCCTAAAATCCCATCTAATCAGCGAACCACAAAGGATAATTGGGGTGGTTCCCGTTGTTTGAAAAACATCAATAACCGCAGCAACGCTATTCAGAATCTGCTGAGCTATTTCGGGCTCTAATTGCAGCGTCGAAGAACCATCTTCCCGATGCTGGATACCAGAAACAACCAAGTCTTCTACCGCTCGATCTAGAGTGATAACTAATAGCTTTTCATCATGGGATAGATACTTTCCTATGATACCACGACCAAGACCTTTTCGTACATACCGAGTGAGAACATCTGGGTTCTTGATACTTTTGCAATAATCACCAATCGTTTCAAAAACAGTTAGTAAATCTCTAATACTAACTTTTTCAGCCAATAGATTCTGTAATACTTTCACGATATCACCAAGGCTCAATCTATCAGGGCTAAGGACTTCTTCCACCACCTTGGGGTATTCTTGTTTTAGCCCATCTATAAGACTTTGTGCTTCTTGCCGCCCCAATAACTCAGCAGCATGGTCATCCACTATTTTGGTCAAGTGAGTTACAATCACAGTAGCTGTATTAACAACGGTATAGCCTCTAAAGGCAGCCTCATCCTTTTGGCTATTCTTTATCCAGGTAGCATCCAAGCCATAAGCTGGCTCTTTACCTGGAATACCATCAATAGGATCTGACACATCACCGGGATCCATAGCTAAACTATAGTCAACCATCAGAGCGCCCTTAGCAATCGAGTTACCTTTCAGTAAAACTTGATATTCTCCTGGTTTTAACTGGACATTATCCCTAACCATCACCATTGGCACAATAATACCCATCTCTTGAGCAAACTGTTTTCTGGCTGAAATGATCCTTTCTAAGACTTCTCCATCTTGCTCAGTATCAACCAAAGGAATAAGACCAACGCCAACCTCGAGTGCTAAAGTATCTAAATGAAGCAGATTTTCTACACTATCTGCCGCGCCATCACCTTCTTCTATTTCTTTCTGCTCCTTTTCGTCTACAGCCTGCTTTTTATTAGATAATCTCTTATCAGCTAAACGGGAAAAGTAGAAAAATGCGCCAGACATCACCACAAATGGTAAAAATGGTAAACCTGGAATAATAGCAAGAACAGCTAAAAGTGCGCTACAAAGATATAGAGCCTTTGGATATGCGCCTATTTGGTTAGAGAGGTTTTCAGATAACTTATCATTACCTCCAGCTCTGGTCACAACTATACCAGCTGCAGTAGAAATAATAAGAGCGGGTATCTGAGATACCAATCCATCTCCTACAGTCAGCAAAGTGAATAGCTGTGCCGACTCTCCAAAGCTCATATCATATTGAACCACACCAACAATAAGTCCTACGATAATATTTATTGCAGTGATGATAATGCCAGCTATTGCATCCCCTCGAACAAACTTCGAAGCTCCATCCATAGAACCATAAAAGTCGGACTCTCTCTCAATCTTAATTCTTCTACTTTTTGCTTCCTCACGCTCAATGAGTCCCGCATTGAGTTCAGCATCAATAGCCATCTGTTTACCCGGCATAGCGTCTAGGGTGAAACGCGCCCCTACCTCTGCAACCCTACCAGCACCCTTAGTAATAACTATAAAGTTAATGATGACTAAAATAACAAAGATAACAAAACCAACGGCAACATTACCGCCGACAACAAAGTTTCCAAAAGAGGCGATAACGTCACTAACACCACCTGTAGGAGCACCCAGAAGAATACTTCGAGTCGTAGCAACGTTCAAACCAAGCCTAAATAGAGTTGTAATCAAAAGAACTGTAGGAAAGGTCGAAAACTCTAGGGGTTCTTTTACATAAATAGATATCATCAATACTAAGAAGGCAGCTGTAATCGAAATAGTTAAAAGTAAGTCGAGTAGTAATGGTGGCAACGGCATAATCATCGTAAAAATTATACCGATGATGCCAATTGCCAACTGGACATCTGGAGACCTTAGAAAGCCAAGACGGGTATTATCTTCTAATGAAATTTCAGCTGCAGCCATTCCTTAAACTCCGTGTAATCTAACTTCTGGTTAATGCCTTGCCTTTGAGTTTGAAGACATATCTAATAATTTCTGAGACGGCCTTAAATAGACTCTCTGGTATCTCTTCGCCTACCTCAACGACTTTATACAAAGTCCGTGCCAAGGGTTTATTTTCAACAATTGTAATATCTTCTTCGCGAGCAACTTCTCTCATCCTTAAAGCCATATAGTCTTGCCCTTTTGCTAAGACTACTGGCGCACCCATTCCAAGCTCATATTTAAGTGCAATTGCATAGTGGGTCGGGTTAGTGATTAGAACCGTTGCTTCTTTGGTCGCAGATATCGCTTTCGACATCGCAATATCTCGCTGCATACGTTTAATCTTCGCCTTAACCAGGGGATTACCTTCTCGTTTCTTATAGTCTTCTTTTACCTCCTGCTTGGTCATTTTTAGTTTTTTCTCAAGGCTAAGAAAGTTATATAAATAGTCGGCGGCACCAAGGACCAGGAGTAATGCGCAAGTAGCCCAGAAAAGGTACTTAGTTATTTCACCCCAGTAGTTCCAGATATTTGTCAGAGACCAAAGCATCAGACCCGGCACCTTAAACCGTTCGCTATATAGAATTAAGAACGCAACAAATGAAACTGCGCACATCTTACCTATACCCTTAAAAAGGTTCATTAAAGCCTGGGTATTGACCAAATTTAAAACCCCTTTCAAGGGATTTAATCTACTGAATTCTGGCTTTAATTTTTTCCAAGACCAGTTAAACCTAGTTTGAGCTAGTGTCACAGATGATGCAGTTACTACAGTTACTAGGGCGAGGGGAATGATAAGCAATATCCAATCAATCCAGACATTACCTAAGTAGTTTAAAACATTTTCTGGCGTCATCTTTAATTCGGCAGCTCGCTGAAAATAAGAAGTCAAAATCTCTTCACATCTTTCGACCATAATCGGCAGATAGAATGATAAGCAAACGACTGCAGCGGCCATGATAAAAACAGAAGTAATATCTTGGGATACTGCAATTTGTCCACGACCCCTGAACTCCTCACGACGCTCAGGGGTGGCTTCTTCGGTGCGATCTCCGGAGTCTACATCACTTTCCGCCATTCAATCTCCTAAGGCGTCATACCATTAAGCACGGCCAAAATATTGAGCCCCTCGGCTTCAAAATGGGCTCTCATCCACTGCGGGTAAAAAGGAAAAGTAGCTATATACACAATCAATCCTATAAAGAAACTAACCGGAAAACTCATCGTAAAGACATTCATTTGCGGCACAGTCCTAGCTATTAAACCCATAGCAGCCATAGTAAACATTAACGCCACTAAGACCGGAGCTGCCAGCTGCATACCAACAGAGAAAATACCCGATGTTATTTTAATCATAAAAGAAGCTAGCCCAATGTCATAACTGGCTTGAGCAGTCGGAATAATAGCAAAACTCGTAAAAATTGCCTCGATGAAGATATGATGGAAATTTAGGGAAAAAAATATCAACATAATTATGGCTCTATGTAATGCCGTAAAACCATTCATTTGCTGACCAGCATCGGGCACAAGAAGACTTGCCATACCAAAGCCCATCTGATAACCAACAATGGAGGCTGACAGTAGAATTCCCTCAAAAGAGATTCTTGCCACAAAGCCAATACCTAAACCAATCATCAATTCCCTGACAACATATGAAGACATGAGCACTATATCAGTTGGCATTTCTTCTAATAACATCTGAGGAGGAACCAATGAATGAGCAAACCAAGCAAGAAGAACTGAAGCTAATATTCTAACCCTAATGGGTACAGGCTGATCACCAAAAAGAGGCAACAAACTAAAGACACCACCAACTCTCAGAAAAATGAGAACAAAATCTAATATTTCTCTTTCCTGAATTTCAAACACTGTACACCTATGGGTGGATAACGTTCGGAATGCCCTTCATAATTTCAACCGTAAATCCCATCATGGTCTGCAGAATAAAAGGACCGAAGATAACAAGAATTACTGTCATGGCAAGTATTTTAGGTATAAAAGACAGGGTTTGTTCATTGATTTGGGTTGCCGCCTGAAAAATAGATACCACTAAACCCATGATCAAAATAGAAAGTAATGCCGGAGCTGCTACTTTAATTGCTACCCAAACAGTCTTAGTGCCGATATCGATTACGGTTTGCTCAGTCATGGCTTCCCCTAGAATTAATACAATGCGAAACTCTTCACAACAGATTCCGTGACTAAAGCCCAACCGTCTATCAACACAAATAAGACAAGCTTAAATGGCATCGATACAACTGTTGGTGGCAACATCATCATTCCCATCGCCATTAGGACTGAAGAAACTACCATATCTATAACCAAAAACGGGATGTAAATAAGAAAACCGATCTGGAAAGCCGTTTTTAGTTCGCTTATCATAAATGACGGCATCAGAACTCGCATCGGTATCTCTTGAATATTTTTCGGCTTCGCCCCCTGAGAAATATTCAAGAACAGAGCAAGATCTGATTCCCTAGTCTCGGCTATCATAAACTTTCTAATTGGCTTAATCACTTCATCAATCGCCTGAGATTGAGTAATTGCTTTTTCTACATAGGGATTAAAGGCCCTTTCCATAACCTGGTCTATAACCGGCCCCATGGTAAATAATGTCAAGAAAAGAGCCAAACCTAGCAAGACTTGATTCGGAGGCATAGTAGCAGTGCCTAATGCTTGACGTAAGAAACTGAGGACTATAATAATTCGAGTAAATGAGGTCATCATTAGTAATATAGCAGGAGCAACTGCTAATACTGTTAGTAAACTAACAATCTTAATAGCTGGAACTACCGCTTCAGGGTCATCTGTTTCGTTTAGATCAATCGACACTGTCGGTATTCTGGTTTGAGCCAAAGCACCTTCATGAATTAAGTCAACTATCAGTAACGAACATAAGTAGAGAAAAATAATTTTAGCGATATAATTCACAAAAAGCACCTTATATTCCTGGTAAATCCTTGAGTCGCCGTCTAATTAAGTTAGTAACATCCTCAACCGTATCTTGAGATGCCTTTGAATCAGAGTTTGGGCCTAACGACTTTGACTGATTTTTAGATGGTCTAGTCCGGTTAACCGCTTTCCGACTTGATCCTTGATTTCTTATGCCGTCATTATCGATCGCTACATTAATTCTTTTTGGGGACTTATTAACCTTTGACTTCCTAGAATTTTTTCCTGCGGACTGATTTAAATCAGCTTCCTTTCTAATCTTATCCATGACGCGGTCGACCCCTAGATCTGCTGACCTACCTCGGGACTTTGAAACCAGCTCATTAGGCTTTACTTGACGATGTCTGCCAGACGACTCACTATGAATAGATCGGTCGCTACCATCTATTTTAGATAAGTCCGAAGCAGGCGTTGATGCGCCACTGACAAGACCTTTGACTGCGTTAGATCGATTCGTCCTCTGTGGTCTGATTAGATTTTCTTGGGGGCCTGAGGAACCTTGATCAATTGTTTTTAAAAAATTAATTGAATCAGGACTAACACCGAGAAGAACCTGTTCTTGACCGACCTGCACAAGGGCAAGTCTCTGCTTAGGAGAGAGCGCATAAGAAGAAATAGTCTGAATCTGAAGATCAAATCCAGATTTCTCAACTCCAACAGCCTTCCTTAACCTCATCTTCTTATAGCCGAAAGAAGCAAGGAGAATAAATAACATTACTGCAGAAAATGCAGTCGCGGTAACGACCCGATCATTTAAACCACCCTCAAAGGAAGTCACAATAGATGAAGCAGGTTGCATCTTGTCGCCAGCAATGAGGCCAGCTGGGTCTTCAATGTTTGTGCGCACCTTAGTGGCGGCTATTACCTTCTTTACGTTTTTCTTGTTAACTGCAATTTTACTCTCTAGAATATCTGGTAACTTTCCACCATTAGATATCTTTTCGTGACTGAAAAAAAGAATGATCCTGTCATCAAGATAATCAATATTAATACCACGATCAAAGTCCGACGCCTCTCGGGTTACAAATAACCTAACTGCCCCACGACCCGGGGATAACTGAAATGTCGCCACTTTTCGAACGAGTGGACCTGAAGCATCGTAAAACTTGCCTGACTCTAATACTCTAGTATTAGGCAAAACAAGTTGAATAAATGTACCATGAAATTCAGGATCTAGTTTATTCATCGATATCTTACTATCAAATTTTAGAGAAATAGAAGTAGATTTTTTGTCAGACTCTGCTGTCACCGATTGTAGTGTATAAAAGCTACTCTCGTCCTGAGCTTTAATATGAGTCGAATACCCCAACCCAACAATAAAGAGGAGCGCATAAAAAATGGCTCTCTCGTGGAATAGCTTACTAAGGTATTTCACTATTCATGTCCCCCAATCCAAACTGAGATACAACATCAGTTAGTCTCACGCCAAATTTTTCGTTCACAACAACAACTTCTCCCATCGCTACAAGTTTGTCATTGATAAGAATTTCCATAGGCTCGCCAGCAATTTTATCAAGCTCGATGACTGAACCTTGACCAAGCTGAAGGAGATCATTGACCAACATTTTCGTCCGACCAAGCTCAACAGAAACCTTCAAAGGAACATCAAGAATCATCTTGAGTTTAGAAAAATCAGTTTTAGCTAAACGAGAGTCTTCCGCCGTCATGACGACTTTATCGTCTTCGGAATGCTCCCCTCCGCCCCCCCCAGACGCTTCATTTAACGCATCATCAAAGTCACTACCGAGGCCAAAATCCTCCGGATTCATTTCATCAGCAGACACTTGTCCCCCCATCGCCTTTTAAAGCATTTCATGTATCTATAAATGATTCTGTTATACGCAAAGCCCGGTTCCCTTTTAAGATACCGGGAATACCCCTGAACTTAGAAACACCCTCGACAAGAACATCCAGTGATTCGGTAGCATCTGTATCTAACTGAATGATATCTCCCTTTTCTAAATTCAAAAGGTCTTGCATTTGAATATTGGCTTCACCAAGCTTAACAAGTAAATTAGCACCCGTTTGCATGATTTGTTCTTTAATCCGGTTAATCCAGATAAAATCTACTTCGAGCTGCTCAGATTGGAAGCCAACAGAAAGCTTTGATTTAATTGGCTCGAGAGTGGCGTAAGGTACAACAATTTTGATCGTGCCGGAGACTTTTTCTAGTTCAACATCAAATGTTGTAGCAATGACAACATCTGACGGAGGAACGACTGCCACAAATTGGGGATTGATTTCTGTACGACTATAACCAATTTTCAGGGGATATACTGGTTCCCAAGCTTTCTCTAAGTCATCAATTGCAGAAAGGACAACTCGTCGTGCGATCTTTATCTCAATTTGAGTAAAGTCCTTCCCTTCGATTTTTGTATAGGGAACATCATTACCACCAAAAAAGCTATCAACTAGAGCATAAAGAAGTTTAGATTCGATTACCATTACGGCTGCACCCCTAAGAGGGTCCAAGCGCAGGATATTTAAACACGAGGGTAAAGGCAGTGAATTCATAAATTCAGAAAATTTAAGTGGGCCAGTAGAATTGACACTCAGGTTTGCCATTTTGCGCAATGAGTTAGACAAAGTAACACGGAAAAGCCGGATGAATCTATCATGAATAATATCCAAGGTAGGCATTCGACCGCGAATAATACGATCTTGATTCGCTAGATCATATTGAACAACACCACTAGCAATACTGTCTCCACCGCTTTCGTCGGGACCGTCAATTCGGTTATCCGAAACAGCAGATAGGAGGGCATCCACCTCACTTTGAGAGAGTACCTGACTCATAAAACCTCAGAAAAATTGAATTATTCGATAAGAAGATCGGTAATAAAAACTGATTCAATAGGCTTATTCATATATCTATTAATTCTCGTCTTAATCTCTCTTCTCAGCTGATCTTTCCCATCAGGCGCTAAAAGAAATTCTCGAGATTTTCTTGTTACTATACTAATAACAGCATCTCTTAATTGAGGCTCACGTGACTTAATTTCCTTGGCCTGTGCTTCCCCACCACCAAACTCAATAGCAACTTCCAGACGGATATACCGGTTTTCGAGGGGATTACCCAGATTCAGATGAAAAGACTTTAACTTATATGTTTTACCAAAATTAATATCTGGACCGTCATCTTCACCATCAGATTGCTCTCCTTCAGCCTTAGCATCACCAGCCGCTTCCCCGTCAGCGCCAGAGGCACCTGCATCTCCTCCTTCAGCCTTAACGTCTTCTTTTTTAGAATCCTCTGTTTTTTCTCCATCAGGCAGGTCATCACCAGATTCAGAACCTTCTGCTTCTGAGTCTGACTTCGACTCAGCGGCTCCCGAAACCTCTGAAGCATTAGTTTCNCCAGAACCTTCCCCACCGCCACTAAGNAACATACCGGCNCCNACCCCAATTGCTCCAACAACNANNGCTAATGCAGAACCTAATATCAGCAGCTTCTTTTTACTGCTTCCCTGGGGTTTTTCATCTTCGGCAACTTCATCTTCGGCCATGACTCACTCCTTCGCNCTACCTAATTCAATCTCTATGCCAAAAAAGANGAGNCATTTAATTTTCTAAATGTTTTAATTATTTTGACAATTTNTAAATAAAGAGTAATAAGATTGGTAATTTGATGCTTAAAGAAGCTCAAAAAAATGAAATAATNGGACTTTTNAATGGGATTAGAATACAAGCCAAATTANGNCGTCAAAANAGNGCTNNTCAAGTCAAATAAATGACGNNNNAGCGTCAAATTTAACCGTCANTTTTTTGTCTGTGTGGAAACCTAAAAACNAAAAAAGNTCTTTATCTGAGGCGNCNTACTTNGACAGNTGNGCCTCNCATAAATGNTTAGAATATTAATCATAATACGATTTTTNGCANAATACCTAAATTTNNCTGGGAAAAATNCCGTTAAAACCTATGGGNTTAAGANGNAAACCAAGGATAACCCTTGNATTTTAGGGGGGTATAATATGCTTCATTTTCAATTCGTATTAACACTTTAAAGTATCTATTTGCTGTATCNATTCTTTATGCTTTAGCAAGGAAGATCTGGAAGACNATTAGTAAAGACTTTTTTCCAATCATCAACTTGACATTGATTTATAAAGATCTTAGCTTTTGGGTTANTATGGNAATATTGACTGACTTATTTAGGCCAGTTTCANATAAANTNGTAGCCGACTTTATTTAAGACCTTGGAGTAATCATGCACATCAAACAACTTTTTATCACTCTTTCGATCTGTGCTGTANGCACGATCGTCACATCGTGCAGTCAATGTACCGCACAGCATGATCCCTCTNGAGATATNGCAATGTANGACCAAGAAAGTAACTGGGCNAACGCACCGGCNCCAACGCTAACAGAAGCAGGTAAAATNCCACCTAAAAAAACCGAGGATGGTGCAAAGCCANCAGACCCAGTCTCAATGGCATACAATACTTACTGTGCTGCTTGTCANGGNCCNGATGGNGCCGCAGCNGGGNCTGCAGCAATGGCNATGAGCCCAAGACCGAGAAACTTAACCGACGCNAAATGGCAAGCNAANGTNGCAGANGCAAGAATTTACAAAGTNATCAAAGATGGCGGNGCNTCAGTTGGTTTNAGCGCATCTATGGCTCCTTGGGGCGCAGTNCTAAACGATGAANTCATAAATGGGCTAGTCGCAAAGATCAGGGATTTTAAAAAGTAATACTTANTNNNTCTAACTCCAGATGATCTTGTTGATGAGGANATCAAANCTAGAGAGTCTGGAGCTAGTTTGACTTCGGTACNACGAAAGTATCATGCAATATCTGGGCAGCTNTATCAGCATANGACTCCTCCACGACCATAGATATCTTNATTTCAGAAGTAGAAATCATATGAATCTCAATACCAGCNTCCGCCAAAACAGAGAAAGTACGACTAGCAACCCCTGAATGACTTTGCATGCCTAAGCCAACGGCCGAAACNTTNGCNAGCTTATCTTCAACNTCAATANCCAAATCATTAAGCTCCATTTCTTNAGCCCAGCTTTTNAGACAATCAACAGATTGATCAGTATCAATTTTAGCGATAGTAAAGCCTATTCTCATAGGCGAATCATCATTGGAACGATTATGAACAATGATATCTACATTGATCCCNAGCTTNGCNATCCTTTCAAACATCCCTGAAATAATCCCTGAGCCGTANCCAAATCCAGAAACAGCTACCCTCGCTATATTACGATCTAAGGTAATNCCTGAAACAACTGGGGCTTCTAGTTTTTGTTCTTCTGAAAAGCTCATAATCTTAGTCCTTCGATGATCATTCTTNGTAAAGGTATTTCTCACAACNATAGGCATATTATATTTNGCNCCTAGNTCCACACATCTGCAGTGCAAAACTTTGCTACCCAGCGAAGCCATTTCTAAAGCTACCTCGAAATCCATCAANTCGGCTAANTGCGCTCCTTCAACATATCGNGGGTCAGCCGTAAAAACGCCATCAACGTCAGTNTTGATTTCACAAAAGCCNGCACCTAAGGCCACTGCCAATGCAACTGCACTAGTGTCACTACCACCACGACCTAAGGTCGTGATTTCCATTTCGTCAGTAACACCCTGAAANCCGGCTATAACAGGGATAAGACCTTCTTCCCATGCATCAGAAATCTTAGCGGTATCAATGGAATGAATNCGCGCTTTGGAATGCAAACTATCGGTCTTTAGGCCCAACTGGTATGCCAAAAATCCACGCGATTTAATTCCAACTCGCTCTAAAGCCGCTGCCATCAAGGCAGCAGACACCTGCTCACCTGCTGAAACCGCCATATCATAGTTTTTTGCCGAAGCCTGGGGATTAATTTGNCTGACCAAGTCTACTAATCTGTTTGTTTCACCAGACATCGCACTAACGACCACAGCAATTTTATTAAAACCACCATTAACCTGATCCTTAATTCTCTCAGCAATAGCACCTATTCGCTCAACACTGCCAACAGAGGTCCCCCCATATTTTTGGACCACAGGCTTATTGTAAGATAAGTCGTACATATTACCTTCCTTTGTTAAACCTTTGGGTAATGACTCTCCNGAACTTCAANGCCATAAATAGTTAGCATTTTACCAAGCCAGGATCAATGACCAATGNAAATGTGACACACTTTACCACCACGAAGCGGATTTTAGCCNNANGAAGCTCTCNGNGANCTACCTAATTAATTTCAGTTTATATNCATTTCATGCTAACAAACNATTGGTGGGTTGANTTCGCTAACGGCATNAANAGGCTTTTAAGTAATGATTCTTGTAACAGGAGGTGCTGGNTTTATCGGCAGNGCCATGATCTGGAAGCTCAATANCAATGGATACAACGATATCCTNGTGGCGGATGAACTCGGNACCGNTGATAAATGGCTCAATATAGTNGAACATAATATCACTGAAATAGTTCACAAAGATGAATTGTTTGATTTTCTAGATAAGTTTCAANGNGAAATTAAAGCNGTATTCCATATGGGNGCATGCTCCTCAACAACNGAAGTTGATGNCGACTTCCTAATGAAAAACAATTTTCGCTACTCAATAGANCTATTTAANTTCTGCACNAGATTTGAAATCCCTTTTGTTTACGCATCNTCNGCAGCAACTTATGGNAGTGAAGAAGACNANTTCAATGATAATCATGAAAACATNNCTAAACTTAAACCAATCAATAAATATGGGTANAGCAAACAACTCTTCGANTGNTGGGTATTNAAGCAAAAACAACNCCCCCCNTTCTGGGCAGGNCTCAAGTTTTTNAACGTATACGGNCCCGGAGAATCTCACAAAGGCTCTCAAGCNAGTGTTGTNTTNCACGCATTTCCGCAAATANAGGAGAANCGNTGAANTAAANCTATTTAAATCACATCGACCAGATGTNAANGATTTCGAACANAAAAGAGATTTTGTTTATGTAAAAGATGTAGTCGATGTAATGTTCCATATGTTGACTCATGCAGACACATGTGAATCAGGTATCTATAATCTGGGATCTGGGACAGCTAGAACCTTTGAAGCCTTAGGTAAAGCAGTTTTTAATGCTATGGATTGCGGAAAAGCAACTTTNAAAGCAATCGATATGCCTGATAGCATAAGAAANCAATATCAATATTTNACTGAGGCTTCNCTTTCAAATTTAAGAGAAAAAATAGGGTATACTAAACCAATGACCAGCTTAGAAGATGGGATCTCTGACTANGTGCANAATTACCTNCTGAAGGGTATAAGAGCACTTTAACAACAAGACCTACAACAACAGGAAGAGGTATAGCGATGTTTGAGCAAGAGCAACGAGAAGCCCTGCGCCTACTAAAAGGAATAGAGGAAGGAGGCATCAGCACATCCGATTGCTATGAAATCTTCCAAAGTTCAGAACCAGCCTTGGTATACCTCATATTTACTTGGATNCGAACAAATTATCCGTCTTCTCATAAAGACGCCCAAGGAGTNCTGGGNCGCATGTTAGAGCTCACACAAAACTATGATGATGTTTTGCCTAAGGTNAAAAAAGGTGAGGCAGANGTTATAGTACAGTGGTTTGAGGATACATACTCTTATTCAGAAACCANTACAAGTCCCGATGAATTCATCAGAATCATTATTGAAAAGCTTGAGGGNTAGAATAAAAAGGCNCTAGATCTCTNNACTAGGGCCNCAGAGACCTATNTTTTTACTGTNATTTCGATACANNNTGAGTCTATCAGCCGATTTTTTNTCCNCATAAATATCCTCAGGGAGGACTTCTGATTTTTCNGGTCGCTCCAAAATCCTNATNACTGCTATTGTTNNCTTCTCACTTAGANCCGAGTAATTAANTATACCCCGATATAACTTTATCTCTTCACCNTCAATCAAATTAAAATAGAACCGGTCACCAATTATGACTAAATTCATNCTTCCCGAATCACTGCCAATTCTGCAAGCCCATGATCCATCCAAACCAATCGGTGGCAATTCGCTATGATCCCAGACCTCCTTGAGAANNTATTCCCTNTCGTCCCCAGAAAGGNNGATATANCCAGGACTTAGGTTAACTCCGTAACTAATTTTCTGCCCCTGATGACCAAANGAACTATANGANGAGTCCTCAATCGANAAAGTTATAGCNTCACNNAAAGCAGAAGGACTACCCCACGAACCTTTTGCAATCTGCCCATTGCTCAGATTACGCATCGTAAANTTAGNACCNGAGATAAACATATCNACTGGCGATTTTTTAAAGCCCANTTTCTCACCCANCCAGTAACCGCTNAAATCATCTAANTTCTGACCTGGTAATANAGATTCACCNCAGCCAGATATTAGCAGCACTAAAATCAATAATTTCATCATAGCCCCCCCTAACCTATANTTTACAACATATTAGATCCGGACATAATGNCTACAANGNCAAATNTTTCACCTTNNTCTTACAGATGCTTACCGATTTATCAGGACATCAAAGCTAAAAGTAGTATATGACANANTCCACGTCGAATAATTATCCGGAGACTATCAATGGAAATTGTGGCTGGAAGCGAAAAAAGCCTAAAAANTAANTTAGATGAGCACTATANTTGGCCTAGCCTNTATAAATTTAAATTTATCGTACCCGTGAATAGCCAGTCACACCTGATAGAACTATTACCTGATGGCGATCTATCGATCAAAAAATCTCGCAACGGGAAATACAGCTCGATATCTTTNAANAGAAATATCACCTCATCAATGGAGGTTATTGATATTTATAGAAAAGTTAGANGTGTTGANAANTTAATATCTCTTTAACAGACCCACAGGNANATTNTGAACATAGTCCCAATATCGTGAATGGCTTTAAATAACCGANCCCANCTCTAAGAAAACNAAAANACTNACTAAAATAGTTTAAAACTAATTTAAGTAGCAACAGCACCCTGCTTAGTTTCCTTNAANGCTTTACGCAGGTGAACGGGAATATCTTTTTTCATATCNACTCCNACCACCTTAGAAACACCGCCTTCTTGCATTGTTACACCATATANCTGATCTAATACTTCCATAGTTCTTCTATTATGGGTAATAACAACAAACTGNAATCGATCTGCNAGAGCTTCTAAGACCACATTATAGCGACCAACATTGGCTTCATCTAAAGGAGCGTCGACTTCATCAAGGAAACAAAATGGAGCTGGCTTCGTTTTAAGTAATGCAAAAATNAAACTGATAGCAGTTAAAGCTTTTTCACCACCGGAAAATAAGTTCATCCTCTGACGCTTCTTACCAGGTAGACGNACCATTATTTCTACACCAGCAGATAATGGATCGCCCTCACTCTCTAACTCTAATTTCGCCTCTCCCCCCGGGAAAAGAATCGGGAAAAGATCTTCGAAATTTAGATTAATGACTTTAAACGTTTCNAANAACTTGATCTTAGCACTNTCTTCAATCTCTGATATCGCATCTTCCAAAAGTATAATACTTCCTAAAATCTCTTCTCTTTGCTTACCGATAAAGCTATATCGCTCTGACAACTTTTTATGCTCTTCAATAGCAACCATATTAATGGCACCCATCTGCTCTANGCTTTGTCGCAGAGAAGATACTTTTCTGGAAGCTTTCGTTGCATCAAAGTTTTCATCCTGACTAAATTCATGNTCTTTCAATTTCAGCTGATACTTTTCTTCTGCCTGATCGCGCAGACCATGAATNGCTATTTTNAGACGCTCAATTTCCATCTCACTTTTATTTTTTGCTTTTTCNGTCTTAGAGCNCTTATCTCTCACCTTCTTTAAANTCGCCTCGGCCTTTCTNATATCTTCCATTAANCCNGAGTTCTGCTCTCGNCTTACAGCAATTGCNTCTTCTACAGCTTCTCNCTGAGCCAANTATTCTTCTACTTCTTGTTCAGCNGATATCTTATTCTCTAAGGCCAGGTCTTTATCATGATCAATTTTCTCTTTTTCTGCTAATTTCCGCCCTAAAGTAACCTGTATGCGTTCTACTTGCTCCGTNCCGGAAGAANCTCTGTCTTGAAGNACCTGATGCTTAGCCTCGTANTTCGCAAGGTCAGTAACTCGANTTTGATGAAGTCNCTGAACCTCTTCAAATTGTTCGTTNTATTCATCNGACTCNGATTCTAAATTTTCCAANTCGGCTACTATCTTCTCTCGTTCTTTACCCAGGTTATTNCGTGTTTCACCTAATTCTTCTAACTCNTGGTTACAAGCAAATAGCGCCTCTTCATATCTCTCATACTGTTTGGAGGCTTCNGTTAGNAGCTCNTGTTTATGCTCCATAGACTGTGTCGCNGATTGCAAATCACCCATAACTTGCAATGTTTCNTGGTTATTAGATCTGAATTTCTCTTCGATATCAGCTANTTCTGNCTCAATCGCTGCCANGTCCGTNTCAATCTCGTCAATATAAATCTGNTTTTCCTGAATATCAGAATCNATAATCTGCAACTCTCCNGCCANTTCTTCCATTTCNGCTTTACGNGACAAAGCTCCNTTATGATTCGGCGTACCGATTAAAAACTCATCTTGCTCTTTAATAACAAGACCATCCCANCAAAATAGAATCATCCCNNCAGGAAGATCACTTATCTGNTTTTCTGAAAGTTTCCCTTCAGGCAAATAGTACATACGAGAAACTATNTCNTGCAGGCCTTCCAGANTAGACTCNAGCTCCAAGAAATCTTGNAATGGCATTGCCTTAGTATCAGCAGACCATGNCTTTGCNCCGCGACCCAATGTTTGAGCCAAACTCAATACACTCGCACTAAAACCACCGATGTTTTGCTCAAGTGCTGATTCCGAAAATACNACAAANTCATCCAAGTTNGAAAAAACTAGTCTTTCAGCCCACTTTTCAAAAGAAGAAATCATTGCCGNCTTNAAACTTCCGATNCTCTCATTAAAAGAAAGAAACGATGTCAGTACCCCTTCGAGTCGATCATTCAGCTCCGGATTCAATTGCGTCAATTCTTTCACGGATTGCCTTATATCCGAACTATCCTCACCCAACTCTCGGAGTGAAGTATTTCTAGCATCAAGCCCAAGGTATTTTTCCTTCAATTCGTCACGCTGCTGGACTCTAACCTGGAGTTCTTCCTTTTTCGCAGAAACTTCCTGGTCTAAGGATTGCTTCCTTAATACCTCATCATCCAGACCCGATTGATGTGTTGAAATTTTCTCTTGTAATTCGCTCATGCTTTGCTCAGAAGTATCCACATCACTAGACAAAGACTGAACTCGGTTTTGCGTCGATTCGATCTCTACCGTGGCTCTTTTTCGATCTCTATCTACCGCTTCGAACCTAAGAGTATTGCTCTCTAATAAGTGATCAATGTTTCGAACAGTATCTCTCATTTCAGTCAGTCGATTCTCGAAAACTTGACGCGACTCATCCACTTGATCCACTTGATCCTGATAGGCTTCTATCTGCTCTTTTAGAACTTCTGACTCTTCATCTGCTTCCTGAAGCTCTTTCTCAAAGGCAATCTGCTCTACCTCTAACTTATTTAGTAAATCCTTATCTTCACCTGCCTCTTGGTCGATGACTAGGAGCCTTTCCTCTGATTTTTCTAAGGTCTGCATCGCTAGTGTGATTGTACTTTCAGCGCGAGCAATATATTCTCTTAAGGTTGAAGCCTTCTCCTGCAATGCTTCAGACTCCGGATCCATCTCAATCAGTTGGTTCTGCAATTCAGTATGATTAGCCTCGATAGCACCTAATTGGGTCATTAAAGAAACTTCTTGGTCTTGCTGATCCGTCAACACCACCTGTGCTTCAATTAATTTATTTTCCAGGTACAAATGATTATGAGCAAATAAACTGATTTCTTGGGACTTTAAATCATCTGAAAGTTTCTGCCATTTCTTAGCTTTTTCCACCTGACCTTCGAGGGCCTCTAACTGCACACTCAGTTCTGCTACAATATCCTCAATTCGAGAAAGGTTTTCGCTTGTGCGCTCTAGCTTCTTTTTAGCGGCCAGCCGCCTATTTTTATAAATTAAAGTACCGGCGGCTTCTTCAAGAATCTCCCTAATATCTTCGGGTTTTGCATTCAATATCCGATCAACCTGCCCCTGCTGAATCATAGCGTAACTGCGCCCGCTTAGGCCGGAAGCAGCGAAAAAGCCAACAATGTCTTTAAGGCGACATGGCTTTTTATTTATAAGATATTCTCTCGTACCATCAATATACAATCGGCGCGTTAGCGCTATTTCTGCTTCATGGCGATACTCAATAGGACAAAGCTCATCTTCTTCGCTATTATCGAATACTAAAGTAACTTCGGCCAAACCAAGAGCTTTCCTCTGAGGTGAGCCTGCAAATATAATATCGGTAGCAACTTGTCCTCGCAGATTTTTAGCATTCTGCTCACCCATCACCCAGCGAACGGAATCAATCACATTGCTCTTGCCTGATCCATTAGGCCCGACAATACCGGTAATACCATCATCAAAGTTGACAGTCACTTTGTCAGCAAACGATTTGAATCCAGAAACGACTAGCTTCCTAAGTTTCATCAAGTAACCTTTTCAATAAATCACATTTTTTTCATCTAAAGCCTTTCGCGGCTGCACATCCAGCTTCATAACGGCATTGCCGTAAAAAGAGCAAGACATAGCAGTGCCATCGGACCCTAATGCCACCCCAAACCAAGACCGTTGATATGCAGTATTTCGAAAATAGCTTAACCAAGAATCATCACCAATGACAGAAGCTTCTACCGAGAACTGAGATTCTGCGATCGAAAAGTTCGATTGTTCGCGAAAGTGATTCACAAGAAGAATCTTATCACCACCGACCTTCTGAATATCGAAATCGGTAATGTAGTGATATTTATTATATTGATCCGCAAATCCATAGACACGTTCAAAAGACATATAATCACCGACATCTTTCACACAGGACTCACTGACAGTAGTAATTTCCGCGCACCCAGTATTCGCCTGCTTACGGACCGCATCACTATCACCCGTAACAGTCACTCTAATAACATTATTACCATAAATATTATCCCTCCCTCCCCGATGAGATATATAGAAAGAGTTTTCGGGATCATCAGGATCTACCTTGGTAGCCCAAAAGTTAGAACGAAAATAGTAGCTACCCGCACCTCGTAATGAGTCTGCACGAGGTATATCAATACCACCTTGGCGATTAAGTAATTCAAAGTGCAGCCAGCGCTTCTCTCTTGCCAAAATTACGGTGTCGGAAGTCTCCTCAAAGAAAGCGTGGCCATTAGCCTCACTGGCTTCGATATCAAAAGCAATAAACTGAAATCTTTTTCTCTCCGTTATTCTTGATGCTGATAACCGGTCAGCTTCAAAAGCATCTGGCACCTTGTTGCTACCATCCTCAGCTTCCTGAGTTTCAT
>PBRN01000220.1 GCA_002725955.1 Pseudobdellovibrionaceae bacterium | reverse complement strand
CCGTCACTGGTAAGTTCCAGGTCATCGCCGTCACTGGTAAGTTCCAGGTCATCGCCGTCACTGGTAAGTTCCAGGTCATCGCCGTCACTGGTAAGTTCCAGGTCATCGTTTGAATCTGAGTCATTAGGGTTTAAGTCTAATTCACTACCAAGATCAATATTTGATTCATCAGTGTCTATTCCCAGTTCATTACCATTTTCAAGGGTTAGTTCACTCTCCGGGCTATCAACTTTTTGGGTAGATGCGGAATCATTTGTTTCGGAATGTGCTTCTAGGTCAACTTCATCTTCGATAGCGATGTCGAAATCTTCACCTGCATCTTCATTGTCTGGAGAATTTAGGTTGTCCTCTATAGCTTCGCCGTCATCATCAGCTGTAAGCTCAAGTTCGAGGTTGTCGTTGCCACTTTCAAACTCTTCTACTTTCGTCGTATTGATGTTGGGATCTGGGCTTGCCTGAGGCTCATCTGTAACACCCTCGAAAGTAGCATCCGCTTCTTCACTGCTGTCCTCGTTATCTTCAAATATTCCATTGACTGCAGGCTGATCTCCGTCTTCAGATGAAGGTATTTCATCGAAAAGTTCATCATTATTGTCAATATCTAGTTCATCATCGGCAGATATAGCCTTCTTTTTAATAGGCTCATCACTTGATGTTTCATTAGGCTGACTGCTGGTAGCGGGGTCCGGGGCGAATTCTTCAACATCTTCTTCGATATCTTCAATTTCTTCGATATCTTCGATTTCTCCGG
This sequence comes from Pseudobdellovibrionaceae bacterium, assembly GCA_002725955.1. Lineage (GTDB taxonomy): Bacteria > Bdellovibrionota_B > Oligoflexia > Oligoflexales > Oligoflexaceae. The sequence goes on along the minus strand of PBRN01000220.1, from coordinate 26,087 downwards.
ATTGAGGAATGGGTGAATGATCCTGAAGCCCGTCGTCAAAACTATCGCTACCTTCATCTCCGTCTAATCCATCAAGGTCATCGATGTCGCCGCCTTCATCGAAACTGTCTTCGTCATCATTAAGGTCGATGTCTTCAAAATCGTCGCCATGATCATCCGCATAATCGATATCTTGAAAATCATCAATAGAGTCGTCAAAGTCCATACCCAACGGAGCATGACCACCGCCAGAGCCTCCGCCTCTGTTATATCTCTTTTTAACCTTGATCCTCTGGTTAGCTGTTTCAGCGTGATTAATAAGAAAGCTTTCCATTTGAGTGCTTGACGGTTTAAAGTCGATGTATATTTCTTTCAGGCCTTTATAGATTTGACTCAACGTTGCGATGAGCGGATTAATATGTAAACCGGTAAAGAACTCGAGTTGCCTGTAAGTCGACTTATCTAGAGGGTCTGCCATGGCCACAGTTAATATTTTTTTTTCGACATCAACAGGTAGAACTTCAAGTCGAGCTAAGACCGCAAGGTCTAAAACACCGAAAGCTTCATGATTTAGGTGGTGGAGAAAGTTTTTGGGGGCTATCTGGAAAGCTGTTCTCTCAGCTAAGTATGCAGCGAGTTCATCCTCATCCATTACGCCTGTCGAAATGACACTTTTTGCAAATGCCCAAGGGGTTTGTCCACTTGTTTTCATAAGTGTTTCTATATCTTCTTTAGAGAGTAAACGTTCATCTCTGAGAAGTTTACCGAGTCCAGATGCACCCATTTGAGTTGCTCCGTTCAATGGATAGAATTGTAGGTTCGAGTTTTGGGATTGTGCTGGTCAAATGACTCTATAATATATAATATCACGGTTTTGTTATGTCTTGGAGTGCACTGCTTTAAGCAGATCCATATGCGAGGAATGAATGAGCAACAAAGAATTGAAGAACACGCTTAAAGGGCCGGATGAGTTCCAAAAGAAAGCTCTCGGTGGGTTAGACTATTTGTATAAAAATAGAACCTTAGCAATTATTTTAGCGGCTTCCGTTGTGGGCGTTGTTGTGATTGGTATTGGTATGAAAGTGTACCAAACCAGTCAGACAGAGAAGATTCAAGCTAAAGTCGGTTTAATTGACGCTATTTGGAACAGCGAGTTAGAAAAAGTCTCTAAAAAAAGACAGCTGTTGCAAAAGGAATTGAACGCCTTAGGTACAGACGAAAAGAATAAAGATGCCATTAAAGCTGTCCAAGATAAAATTGCAGCTATTGAACCAGATCATTCTGGCTCGATCGTCAAATACAAAGAATTCTATGAAGAGTATCCGGATAAACCTGAAGGTTGGGCTGCTGGTATGCGGTTCGTTAGTGAGCAATTGAAGCTAGGTAAGTTACCGGAGTCTGCNGAAGTCTTGAGAAGAGTTATTGGCTCNGCTAAAGGGCATCAGTTATTCGAATTACACGGTAGCTTGATACTCATTAGNGTGTTGGAAGANATGCAGGAATATGANGAAGCNTTAAAGATCACAAANTCTTTAGTNGGCCGTGCTCCAAGNGAGCTCCTNCCTNGGCTTTTGATAACTCAAGGNAGAATAGAAGTATTNAGTGATAAGAAGGATGCTGCATTANCGACTTTGAGTAAATTGCTCAAAGAATATGGTGATTCTCCAGAGGCATCCCAAGCTATGGGTTTAAAGGCTTTACTNAACTGAATAGGTTCTATTGCTTATGAAATTAGCCCCCTTGTTTATCATACTATTTNGCGCTGTTGGCTGNTCAAGNCTTCAAGTTTANCAGAGGAACTGTGTNCTGACTGCTGATTTATTGTGCAGNCCTCCTAGGGCTGGCATGATTAAGCTTTCGGANCCTCTAGATAGAGAGAAACCTGTNGGTGCTATTGATCCGGCNGGNTGGTCTTTGGCTGGTGACTATATAGTNGGTTCTATTGATAACTGGTTGATGGCNCGTTCNATGGNNGATGGNGCCATTCGTTGGTGGTATAAGTTAGACACACCATTGAGTGCTCCGGTTCATGTNCATGATGGNAAAGTNTATGCTGGTTTNCGCAGTGGAGAGCTTTTGAAGCTNGATTTTGCAACAGGAAAAACCCTTTGGANGGTTTCTCTNGGNCGTTTCTTCGACCGGCGTGTAGTGGTTTCTAACGNCTTNCTNTTTGTGTTTACTGTAGATCAGCGNCTTTATGCCATCGAAAANGGCACTGGAAAAGTAAANTGGATATATGATGCAGGTTCTTCTNCNGGTTTGATGGTGAGNGGNGGGGCAACTCCACTNGTNCATAAAGGTTATGTNTATATTGGAACTTCAGAAGGGCAGGTCCATAGCGTTCGGATTGACTCAGGNCAGTTGGTCTGGCGCCATACNCCAGACTTTGGCTGGGCNCGTTTTTATGATGTTATNGGTGAACTGGTTATGGATNATGGTCGTTTGATCGTNGCNCGTAATGATGGGACTATCATTGCTTTGACCTTGGAAGAGGGNCGTGAAGCNTGGAGGNCTTCTTTNCCGAATACAACAGCCTCCAGNTGGAGGTCGGGNATCCTGTTTATAGGNTGTATTAANGGCCAATTATTTGCCTTGGATAGTAAGACNGGCAAAGAAATTTGGGTTNCAGAATTAGGGCAAAGTATTTCTGGGATNGTNGCTGGNCAAAAGCAATTATATGTAGTNGGCGGNTCAGGGCGCNTGAGTGCTGTTGCNCCNGAATCGGGNAGGCTTATTTGGGTAGATAACCCAGGGGGAATTTTATCTTCTNACCCNATTTATCATGNTAAAAAGATATACTTCTCCAGTGGGCTGAAAGTNTTATATGGATATTCGATATAGTCATGAAGNTCATGGCTATNCNNAGCTTTTTTGNTGAGNNCTAAAGTAGCTCATGCTGCTCGCTNTTCTTNAGGTGCTCTACTACNTTTTTTACNTCCTGNGAACGGTGTTTAGGACATACAAGTATGGCGTTTTTTGCTGATACAACAACCATGTCGCTAAGACCTATNGTNGCAANAAAAGGCCCNTCNGAGTCTACNGTGGTATTTTTGCAATCNAGCATCCANCCTTNTCCGTATGTCAAGTTTCCATCATGATCAGTCTCAAAACATTCAGANAGGGCATTCCAGCTNCCNACGTCCTTCCATCCTATGTCGGCAGCAATGACNGCAACATTCTCTGACACTTCAAGTACCGCATTATCGATGGCAATTTTAGGGATTTGTTTCCANACAGTNGTAAGGTCTTTCAGNTTAACTTCNTTCAATGATTTTATACCCTCTGTCANCAAACCTTGGATTAATTGAGGTATGATTGGCAGGCGTTTTTCGAGTTCACCAAGNATAGATTGAGTTTGCCAAACAAAAATGCCTGAGTTCCAGAGGAAGTTCCCACTCTTTAGGTAGGTTTCGGCAGTTTCAAAATCGGGNTTTTCTCTGAAGCTCGCAACNGAACGTACATCTGGCGTGCTAAGGGGCGTTCCTTTTTCTATATAGCCATAACCGGTCTCAGCGCAGTCTGGAACGATTCCCAAGAGAGTGAGATAACCGCTTTCAGCTGGAGCTATAGCGGANCTTAATGTTTCTTCAAATNGNGNCTCATTGGAAATAATGGCATCTGCATGAAGAGAAATCATCACCGGCTTTTTATTGCCGTTGTATTGATTCTGAATTTCGATCGATGCCATGGCGAGTGCTGCAGANGTATTGCGNGCTTCCGGTTCTGCTAACCAGGTGCCNACTTGTTCACCGCAGATCTGTTTACTGAGCTCGACTTGGTCTTTATGNGTAACGACNATGCGCCTTTCAGGTGGAATAAGTTTNTTTAGGCGGCNTAGGGTAACTTCTATCATTGTCTTATCATTATTACCGATGGCACAGAGCTGCTTNGGGGTTTTATGNCGTGACTTNGGCCAGAANCGGGTGCCNCTNCCTCCAGCTAAAATGACTCCATAGATGTGGTCGGGTAGCAAAGTCATATAAGGGCTCCTTACTTATCGGTTCTTCAAACCTTGTTTCTGCTTAATCACGNATGGTTATTTTTACACTAAACCATTTTTATACATCTGGTTTATAGTTATTTGCTAATAGAAGNTNACTATTTTGTTTTATTNTATGGTTTGTCNTNGTCAATAGTTGGCGGTGGCNGTGGCAGCGTCACTTCAGTAACTCGATAGCCNATATCAANTTTTTGTGAAAGTGATTCTTTAAGGTAGATNGANGTTTNTTTTAGGTATTGNGGTGCGATNGACATTCTGCTCAATGCTGTGGCTAATTCCATCCCAAAATAGCGTAGGGTCNTGCCNTCGGAAGGATTAACTNTCTTTAATAAGTGCCAGCCATCGCTATAGATTGAAGCCAACCACCATAAGCTATATGCGAACATAGGGCTATCAGGATATTCGATAGAGAATTTCTGCCATTCACCGATGACCTCCTCAAGAGGNCCATGATTAGGTAGCTGAAACCAATGANATTGTGCAGGATCTGTTTTCTCTTTGTTATCGATAAATTGCCCTGGATATTGATAGTTTTCGAATAGCCTCTGCGTTGGTTNTGCTGGNCGATTGATAGCAACTGGCTGATATAGCTGGCTAGGTATTGANATTTCTATAAANTGTTTCCCTGAAAAAAAGTCGTTTGGTGATAAAGANCCCTCTTTTCTCTTAGCTACGAAAGCNGTTATTTTCCAGAAATCNTCTTCTAGTGTNTGNGATGAGAGTGCGATAACTAGTTTCTGGCTTTNNCCTCCCCANAGATTTCTGGTTANGTTNTCTATTTTGTTTTCTTCGAGNTTCCATCGGTATATCCCATCATTATACTTNTCATCTCCGACCGCAGAAAANACGATTTCTTTGCCATTAGGCTTCCAGAANAACTCCTCCACCATGGGGTGGTTGGCTATCATATAAAATTGACTGNTTTTGATAGAGCTAATAACNAGTTTTCTTTTCTTGTATTGATAATCGAGGAAAATNTTCGCAACNGGCCCATTTTCAAATGGTGATGANCCCATCAGGAGTCCNGCNGGATATANGCTTAAATGATTTTGCTTANNTGTNCGTAAAAAAGGNATATTTCTAACNTCATTGGTTAANTTTGTGCGTATTTGATTGGGGGCGGTATTCAATTTTGCGGCTNCANCTAGNCTGCCAAAGGANCGGAGAATCCATTGGTGGCGTGANAGAGCTATCAATTCAATTTTTTCANTGAANGCNTCGTAAACAGANATGTTTCTNTTTTGANNNGCAGACCATTTTCTTAATGTTNCNATATTGGNGGGAACTANTTCATTNGCGGATATGTATCTNTNTAATTCATGNTCANCCTCTTCAAGAATTNCNTTTGTTCGNATATNNGCGCNGAATTGAGTNACTATGGGTAGGCTGAGTATATACCANGAAAAAATAAAAAGTAGACAAANGAAGGTTAGCCNATAACCTTTATCTTNTGAAATTGAGGTCAAAAACATTATTTTTTCTTTAAAGCTCAAGTTTATNTGGCCTNNGATCCATTTGAGTGTTGCCACGAAAATTTTGAAAACCGGTATAATTATTTTACAGCATGATTCATCAATCATGTGCATTCTTTATTTAGTTTGAAAAGGGGAGCNGATGTANATGCCCTGTAAAATNTATAAATTTANGNTTATTTTTNNATTTTTTTTCACTTTTCCCANAATCTCCAATGCNNAAATGACTGAGGCTTTNCTTGAAGATATGCCNGTGCAGANTCCTAAGGCNGCGACCAAGATAGCNNGAGNGCGNATTCCAATTGAGCTGACTAGCTACAANAAANTNCTGCTTCGNAACCANGAGGGTGTNTTNGAAGAAGNTTTTCGNCCTCAGAAACCCAAGCGAGCTTGGCTTCGATCTCGCATTGAGCGAAAGAATCATTTCTATCTAAGTAATTGGCATATTGAAACNGTTCCTATGGAGTTTGTCCAGGCTGANAAATATTTTCTTGTGAAGCTTCGNTTCTATAGAATGTACGGTAAAAANAAAGGCTTGGAGGAATATGTGGGTATGGTTGAAGTNGCGGGTTACCTTGATGGNAAGGATTATCTTTATAGGCTCAAGACTTTCCAGAATNATAGTTTTACCAACAAGNCTGGNGATCCTTTGNTGGACGTGGTTGTNGGGTTAAAATCTGATCGTATTTCTTCGGTTGGTCTCAAGGATAGAGCGAAGAGGTAGTACTTGACTTTGGNCTNNTTTTTTCCATATATTTGTATGGTTNNNTNAAGTAACNAGAGTTATTAGTATATGAGTGATTNTTGCTCAAAANATAGGAAGATTATCCATATAGATATGGATGCATTTTATGCTTCTGTAGAAATTAGAGATAATCCCGCTTTAAAGGGCTTTCCTGTAGCAATTGGTGGACATGCGCACTCTAGAGGGGTTGTAGCTACAGCNAGNTATGAGGCCCGCAGATTTGGTGTTAGATCGGCCATGCCCTGCTANAAGGCNGCNAAGCTTTGTCCTGAATTAATTTTTGTTCGCCCCCGATTTGAGCGTTATAAAGAGGTTTCGGATACAATTCGAGGTNTTTTTTNTCGTTGGACTGATTTAGTTGAGCCNCTTTCTTTGGATGAAGCTTATNTAGATGTTACTCATCAGCNTGATGATGCAAGTTATATCGCTGAGGAAATAAGAAAAGAAATTGTANTTAAGACAGGACTTTCTGCTTCNGCGGGTGTAGGGCCTAATAAATTAATAGCTAAAATTGCCTCTGACTATAGAAAACCTGATGGATTAACNGTTGTTGATAATANAGCCGTTGAATGCTTTATGAAATCACTGCCCATCAATAAAATTCCTGGCGTTGGCCCTGTTTCTACCTCTAAATTAAAGCAAGAAGGATATTTTTATTGTCCNGATGTTTGGGNNGCTCCGNGAGAGCGGCTGGTTGCATTATTGGGTTATAGGTTTGCAGATAGNTTGATGCGCAGATCTCGTGGNATTGATGAAAGTCCGGTGGTTAGTAAAAGGGAAAGGAAGTCNTTNGGTCANGANCTGACTTTNAACAATAACTTGNTCAATCTTAANCAANTTGAAANTAATTTGATAGATATATGCCAAAAGCTTTCGAGNAGGTTGATTAAATCAAGGCAACTTGCTGCTGGCTTAACTTTAAAATATAAATATAGTGATTTTGTCCAAGCCACACGATCTGCTCAACTNATCGTTCCCGGAAANCTGTCTGAAGAGTTGATACCCGTGGCATTATCGTTGATGAAAAAAGCTAAGTTTGGTGGAAGGCCNGTTCGTCTGCTTGGGCTAACTGCAACTCGTCTTGAGCGGCAAAGGGGNAAACGTTGGGTGCANCCNTTNCTTTTTGACNCNNCCNGATCTCCTGAGTAGGNNCTAATCNTTGTTTGATTTAATATGCCAGCTTTTAGGNTGAACGAATGCNCTTATTCCNGGAGAGCCNAAAGTTGAGCCTAGNCCAGAGTCTCCTCGTCCTGACCAGGGNAGATAAGGNCTGATCCGGTCGCAGCAATTTACGTAGGCTGATCCGGTATTGATCTTNCTAAGTATNTTTTCGGCTCTNTGAATATTGTTACAATATACTGAGCTNGTTAGTCCGTANCGACTGTCATTCATAAGGTTTATGGCNTTCTCATCATTAGANACTTCTTGAATACCAATAATCGGTCCAAATGATTCCTCTTGCATTATATCCATATCGTGATCTGTGTTAGTAAGGACGACTGGNTNGAAAAANCCACTATCNGTTTCTGTTTGGATNTTTCCNAATNCTATTTTGGCTCCTTTTNCAACNGCATCTTCGATTTGTGCNTTAAGGTATTGGCGATGNCTNGGTCGTGTTAATGGGCCNAGNTAGGTGTCTTCANTGAGTGGGTNGCCAACTTTGAATTGTTTGACTGCATCTNTNAAANCANNAATGAATTCACGGTAGATTTTTGTGTGAACATATATTCTCTCNACTGCGCAGCAGCTTTGTCCNCAGTTATAGAAAGCTCCATCCGCTATAGCGGCTGCGGCTTTTTTGATGTTGATGTCGTCAGTNCAATAGGCAGGGTCTTTACCTCCTAATTCCATNCCAATCGGAATGAGTTTTCTGGCNGATTTATCAATGATTGCCCNTCCCGTTGCCCANGANCCTGTGAAGAATAGNCCNTCAATATCAGCATTTATTAAAGCATCGCCGGTGCTAGCTGCNCCACAGATCATTTGAAAGACACCATNNGGTAACCCTGATTTCTCCCATAAATTTTTAATATTCTGACCTGTTAGGGAAGCGAATTCAGACGGCTTATAGAGAACGGTATTCCCGGTTAAGAGCGCCGGTATGAAAACATTGCTTCCTACAAACCAAGGGTAGTTCCATGCCGAAATGTTTGCGATGACTCCCAAGGGCTCCCAGTGTAGTTCTTCTCTAATTGTGTTTCCTTCAGTAAATACTGTTTCGGGCTTTATTAGCTGTGGAGTATAATCAAGGAAATATTTTATTCTATTAATAGTCCCGTTAATTTCAGCTTGAGCTTGCTTGGCTGGTTTACCGGTTTCTAGGCTTTGGGTCTTTGCTAGTTCAGTTATATTTTCTGCCATTGCTTTTGAAAAATTGATTATAATNTTTTGTCTATNCTCGATAGAGGTTTTTTTCCATTCATCNCCAGCATCTTTTGCTTTGGATANTTTGAATGCGATATCTTCAGTNGTATCTNTNGGTAATTGACCGACAATTTTTTGNGTTGCTGGGTTTAGAATNTCGATTGTCATGTTGACCTCACATTGATTGTTTAAACAGTAGTTTAAAGTCTTCTCTNGATACTGGTCTTGGTCCGAGNGCATGGCATCCATCAGCTTGNGCGACATTAAGCAATTGTTCGGTAATAGTGACATTAAGTTGCGTGAGCCCGTTAGTGATNCCTAGCCNATAGTTTAGATTTTTTANCCANGNAATCAGTTTCTCGTTAGCTTTNTNAGTCGANTTTTCGATGATGCCGACNGCTTCNGCAATNCGAGAACAGCGATCCGGANCGGCTGTTAAATTAAAGTNTANACATGCAGGAAGCATTATCGCATTNGCTAAGCCGTGATGAGTGTCGAAGCATGTAGAAAGAGCGTGAGCGCATGAATGTGTTAAACCTAGTCCTTTCTGAAAGGCGATGCTNCCCATCAGAGATGCCATTAGCATGTTGCCNCGGGCAGATAAATCATTGGGGTGTTGAACNGCCTTTTCTAGGTTTTGGGCGATCATCCGGATAGCTTCTAGGGCGATAGCATCNCANATAGGGTGATAGCCNTTTGCTAGATAAGCTTCAATATTATGAGTTAGNGCATCCATNCCAGTAGCAGCNGTGACNCCNGGNGGNAGNCCAGTAGTNANTTGAGGGTCTACAATAACGAGAGGTGCCAATAATTTNGGATCGAATATTATNTTTTTGCTTTTTGAGANATCATCTGAAATAACCGANCTACGNCCTACTTCGCTGCCAGTTCCGGCTGTCGTTGGTATTGCTATCCAAAANGGGATTTCATTGCAGACAGGTAGTGCTCCTTCCTTACCGTCTTCATAATCAAATAGATGGCCTGTGTGGGTGGCCATCAAGCCAATGACTTTCCCGACATCAAGAGCGGCTCCTCCGCCGACTACGATAAGTGAGTCAGCTTTAAAAGCTTTAAAAGCTTTAACTCCATTATCTACATCTGAAACGATGGGGTTACCGGCAAAATCACTGTAGATGGAAACTTTAACTTTCTTATGCAAAGACTTTACGATGTTTTCAATGATGGGTAGCCTAGCTAAGGCGCGATCGGTAACTAACAGTACCCGTTTCTTGCCATTTTTTTTAAGGTTTTCGCATATCTGACTAATGGAACCATTGCCATATACAATTTGAGTTGGAAAGGAAAAATGAGAAAATTCCATTGGTTTACCTTTATATGATTTCGAAGTACCGCTTTAGTTCCCAGTCAGTCACGGCAGCTTTTGCTTCTTGGCATTCCCAAAGNCTGCTATTGCAAAGGTGCTCTACGAATTCGCTGCCAAATATTTCCTTTGCNACNGAGGACTGACTCATTTTGATTGAGGCTTCTTCAAGTGAGGAAGGTAACTTTGTGCCAATNGTTTGAGTATAGCCGTTNCCNTNGATCGCAGGTTCNGTCAACTTNANTTTATTCCGNATTCCATGAAGGCCAGCNCCTAANCATGCAGCGACACCCAGNTAAGGGTTNATNTCAGANCCTCCAACCCGACACTCTAGTCTNGTAGATTTGCTTGATCCNGGTATAACNCGGAATGCTGTAGTTCTATTGTCGATTCCCCAGTTNGCTCTTGTGGGNGCCCAGAAGCCTTCTACAAGCCTTTTGTAGCTGTTAATTGTTGGNGCAAGCATNGGNAGTATTTCTGGTAGCACCTGTAATAANCCNGCTAAATANCTTTCAAAGANGGAGCTCATTTTGTGAGTGTTGTTGGCGTCATAGAANGCATTCTCATTAGATTTGATATCAATTAGGCTCTGATGGATNTGCCCTGAGCACCCGGGTAANTCAGTATTCCATCTTGCCATAAACGTAGAGATAATTTGATGNCTGTGNGCTATTTCTTTAACNCCAGACTTGAATAATACAGCNCTNTCAGCNGCTTCAAGAGCNCGATCACATAATATGGCTGCTTCAAAAACACCTGGGCCCGTTTCAGTATGCAAGCCTTCTATTGGTACTCTGAATAGTGAGAGTTTGTCCATAATNTCATGAAAAAACTGATGATTTTGACTTGANCGCAANACAGAGTAGCCGAACATNCCCGGGGTTAAAGATTCTAGTTTTGTGAACTCTTTTTCGTGTATTGAAGCAGGATTCTCTTTAAAGTTGAACCATTCGAATTCCACNCCNATTTTGCTGTCGTAACCTTCTGCCTGTAAATCAGTTTCTATTTTTTTTAGTATTTGTCTCGGGCATGCTAANAGGGCTTTTCCAGCNCTATCTACAAAATCNCCGAGGAAAAATGGGATATTNTTTTCCCACGGGATCTTTCGCATTGTGCTNAGATCNAGATGAGNTTCNGCATCTGGATACCCNGTNTGCCAACCTGTNTANGNACAATTGTCGTAGCATACATCNGCACTATCCCAGCCGAAAACGACNTTGCAGAAACCAAATCCAGACCTTGTCGCCGATAAAAANTTTTCTTTATTGATATATTTGCCACGAAGAACACCATCTATATCNGTTATTGCGACTTTTACCTTTTGATGCGGGGATGCCTTGGTAGCTTCGATTGCTTGTTCGTTGGTTATAGTCATGATTGTTTCTTCTCTATTCATGTTGTTGAGGTTGTGAAGCAAATAATCAGTTTTGTTTTTTATTTCNTATGCTATGTAATACCCGGTGATCCGCCAAGAGTTATCTGCGGTGTTCAGGAGTTAATTATAAAATGTCCGGTAAAAAGACTTTATACGAGGAAATTGGGGCTGCAAATGTAGAAGCAGTTATTACTGAGTTTTACATTAGAGCTTTTCAGGATCCAATTATTTCGCATTTTTTCGTNGGNAAGAGTCGGGATGAGTTAACCAGGAAGCAGATNGNATTTGCTGCAAGTATGTTGGGNTCGAAGGCAGGNTATTCNGGGCNACCTTTAGATGCTATNCATCGTCCGCTGCCTATTCGNAAACCTCACTTTGGTCGCCGNCAAGTGCTTATGCGGGAAGTNTTANTAGATAAAAATATACCTTCCCATTTAGCTGAAGAGTGGTTGCGTCGNGAGAACTTACTCTATTCNAAGATTGTCNTTCCCAAGAAGTAGNATCCTGCTTGTCNGATTAATCCANAGCTTNAAATNTTTTTCAANGCTGNTATTCAGATTGATNTGGTTGNGGGNNAGTACGGATNTTTTCGGGGACATAAGCCTTTANGGGGCGTCCCTTNTCTTCAGGCGTTTGTAGTTCGTTCTTTTTCCCTCTAAAGATGACCCNAAGAGGTATGTCATTAAANCCCANNTCTTTNCGGAATCNCTTGATAAGGTAACGTNTGTAGGATGTCTGAATTTCTTCTGCCACATTACATTTTACTACGATAGTGGGAGGTGCCATCCGCACNTGGGTTGCATAATAAAATTTGACTCGTTTACCNAACTTNTTAATAACNGCTGGTGTATGTTCCTGTACNGCTTTTGCTAAGATTTCATTTAACTTTGANGTTGATACTCTCTNGTTGTAGTGAGTGCTAATATTTTCAACGAAAGACATGATTTTGTGGATTCTTTTATTTTCTAAGCAAGAAACAAACATAATTGGTAAATANGAGATATCACCAAGCTTCTGNCGNATATCNAGCTCAAACTCTTTTGCTGTACNGGTCTCTTTATCTTCTACTAAGTCCCACTTATTAACAATAATAATTACNGGCTTGAACTTGGATACTGCTAGNCCACATAGTCTNATGTCCTGATCAGTGAGTCCNTCTGGGGTAATGATAAGAACGACTACATCNGCCCTTTCTATTGCCCTTAGGCTTTGCATCACGCTTAGAGATTCAATTTTATCAGATATTTTAGTNTTTCTTCTGATGCCAGCAGTGTCGACTAGACAGTATTGCTTTTTATTGTAGAGTAAATAAGTATCGATAGCATCTCTAGTGGTGCCAGCTACNTCACTNACAAGTGATCTTGATTCACCTGCAATTCTATTTAATATACTNGATTTTCCGGCATTTGGCCTTCCTATNAGAGCAATATTTACTGCATTTTCAGCAGTCTTCTTTTTANATTGGCTGCATGATTCAGNGACTTCTTGGTTTANTCGCTCAGCTAGGCTCCAGATTCCTCTATTATGTGCAGCTGTGCAGCTGTGGATTTCATCTAGACCCAGCTCGTAGAATTCCCATGCCACNGACTCTTGTTCCGGGCCATCAATTTTATTGGTAACGTAAACAACTCTTTTCTGTTGTTTTTTCAAGTACTGTACTAGGTGTTTATCATGAGGGTGTAGGCCTGACTTGCCGTCGAAAACCATCAGCACTACATCAGCTTCTTCTATGGCAATGGTCGTTTGCTCCCACACAATATTTTTTGCGAAAGGTTGGAAGTATAGGTCTTTTGTTTCAAAGCCCCCAGTATCAATGATCAGAAACCCATCATCAGAGTCATGCTCGATAGAAACTGTCCCGTATAGGCGATCACGTGTAACTCCAGGTTGATCGTCCACAATAGCCTTTTTGGAACGAGTTAGTTTATTGAATATGGTCGATTTCCCAACGTTGGGGCGTCCCACTATTGTGACGATACCTTCTATCATAGGTTGTTCTCCGAAGGCTTCAAAAAGCCGTAAGCAGTTGGTTCTTTCTGTAGGCTCAGTAAAGCGTTTTGTGCAGCAATTTGAGAAGCTCTCTTTTTTGTAGCTCCATCACCTCTACCTAGTATTACTCCCCGAAACTTTACCTCTACCTCAAAACTTGTGTTGTGATCAGGTCCTTTTTGACTCACCACTTCGTATGTTGGAATTTCCTTATACTTGCTTTGAGTTAGCTCTTGTAGTCTAGACTTAAAGTCTTTTTGTATAAGGTCCTTTAGGTGTTTGCTTAGCTGATATTCGTATAACTTAAGGATGATCTTTTCTGCTTCAGCAAATCCACCATCAAGAAAAATGGCCCCTAGCACCGCTTCAACAGCATCAGCTAATACCGAAGGTTTTTCTCTTCCTCCACCTTTCTCTTCCCCTTTGCTTAGGATAAGTGCTTCACCTAGGCCCAAGTCTTTTGCAATAAGTGCTAAGCTTTCTTCGTTAACTAAGGCAGCCCTTATTTTGGATAGTTCGCCTTCCGGGAATTTTTCGGGATGCTTTAGCAGGGCTGTGCTGAGAGCTAGTCCTAGTACACTATCACCGAGAAACTCCAGCCTTTCGTTCCAAGGAACCGGCTCAAGAATGTCTTTGTGGGAACGGTTGAAATCTCTGGCTGCCGAGCTATGTGTCAATGCTTCTAATAACAGGTCAGGATTGATAAAGTTCCAGTCAAGTTTAGAGCAAAGACCGGAGATGGCGGTCATATTTTTTGGATACAACGATCTCAATTGATCTAAGGGTGATAAAGTCGCCAAAAGGGCTCTCCCGAACACAAGAAGTCTTCCCTTACATTAAAAGAAAGTGGCGTTATTATAAGTATTTTAATTAAAATAGCAACTTTTTTGTAAGAAGATCATATTATGTTAATATATCTAATATAATCAGTAGATTAAACTAAGGGATAAAAAGTATGATATCCAAGACCCACGGTGAGTCGAGGGAATGTGATATCCTTAACTGTGATGCTGATATTTCAGAGGAGCGATTAGATTAGTGGGAACATTTAGACGTCTTTTCATTGGTTTAACCCTTATAAGTCTGTTTTTGTTGGTGGCTTTTGCATTTCGGTTGCAAAAGTGGGGCGGTACTTTGCACAAACTGAACAGCGCCCAGGTTATCGAGTTCTCTAGAGGGATGCAGCTAACTGAACTCGCTGAAATATTGGCTAGTAGAGACATCGTGAAAAGTAAGCTTGGGTTTGTGGCTTATACTAGGTTTTTTTCCGATTATAGTAAGTTACAGGCCGGGTCTTACCGATTCGTTGGCAATGTGAGTCCGGATTCTGTCATTCGAGATCTACGCAATGGGAAAATATATACACCATCGATCCTAGATCTGAGGATTCCTGAAGGGTTTAATATTCGTCAAATTATCAAGCGAATGTCGGCAAATAAGCTTGGTTCCGTGAAAGACTTGACTCGTCTGACAAGAGATAAAAACTTTATTAAATCATTAGGGGTAAAAGCCCCTAGTCTTGAAGGCTATTTATATCCGGCAACTTATAGCTATACGAGAATGCCGACTGCTCGTGTCGTTTTTTCTCAGATGGTTAGAACATTTTTCAGGAGAATGCCTGCTGGTTACGAAAAATCGGCAAGGGAGAAGAAGCTGTCTTTGCATCAGGCTGTGACATTTGCTTCATTAATCGAATTAGAAACCATGATCGAAGATGAGAGAACTAAGATAGCTGAGGTTATATGGAGTCGTATCAAACGAGGTGAGCCGATTGGTATTGATGCAGCTTTAATATATGGCATTAAAAACTATAAAGGTGATATCAAGTGGAAACATTTAAAAGATAAGTCTAATCGATATAATACAAGGATTTATAAAGGGCTGCCGCCGGGCCCAATTTGTTCACCCACCGCTGCGTCTATGGCGGCCGTACTTAAGCCTACTAACCAAGGTTATTATTATTATGTTTTGGTTCTGGATGGAAAAAATAGACATCATTTTTCCACGACTTTAAAAGAACACAACAAATATGTTCAAATGTTGAAAGACAAATCTAAAAGATAAGCTAGCATTGTTGCATGAGGAGACTTGAATGAGCACAAAGAAGGATTCCAAGGTTAACAAATCATCGTCAACCAAAGACGCAGCCAATGGAAGAGGCGGGCAGCGGATTCCTATCCAACTTTTGGTCGATTATAAGAGTGATGGGCACTACCTTTTCGATTTTTGTCGCGACCTGGGTTCAGGTGGTGTTTTTATTGAAACTGACAATCCTCTAGAAATGGATGCAGAAGTATCTCTCACCTTCACTATACCAGATAGCAAGGAAACTCTTGAGGCTAAAGGAGTGGTTATTTGGGTCCAGCAAGAGGTTGCCCCTGGAAATGGCGCCGAAGCTTCTCAAACGCCGGGTATGGGCGTCCAATTTAATAGTTTTGACTCTGATCAAAGACACATTTTAGAGAGTTTTCTAGAAAGATACCATGGTAAGGGATACCATCCTGTCGATGTCTCAGGTGACTCAGCTTAAATCTAACCTCTGAGCACTGCCGATTTTATTTCTATGTCGATGGATAATGCTGTGGTAGGATCCCGTTGCTTATAGACAATCTTGGTGGAGACAAATATGTCAGTTGACCGATATGAGCAGGCCTCGGTTACTTGGAAACGGCCCGATGGATATCATGGTGCTTCTCCAGATGATTTCGGTGTCGCAGAAGTAGATGGGCGTTATCGTCTCTGGCTGCATAAAAGCGACAAGGATCAATATCCTTTTAGGATATCCGGTGGCTGGGAAGAGGATGAGAGCTCCGTTAAGCTGAACAATATGGTCAACTTGATCGGTGATGGACAGGATGTGTGGGCTTCTTGGCTGGCTGCTACATGGGAACATTCCATGAAAGAAGGACGTAAAGAATTTTACGATTCTCTGGTCCAATGGTTAACCGACCTGCAAGGTAAAGGTAAAGGTGACACATGGGAAGTGGAAATTATTAATGGAGCCTTACGTTGCACTTTAAAAATGTTGCAGAAGGTTAAAGAACATTTTCTTAATGGTTAGTTCTGACCGGTTCAATCTGGTCGGGAAAATATCCTTGATTCTGTTGGTTTAAAAAAGTCAGCTATTCTTTGGATTCTGTTTCTCAGATTTTCCCAGCTTTTCTCTACTTACAAAGTCCATGATAAAGCTTTGGCGTAATATAAAAAAGCCTATTAATTCATAGGGCTCCGCAGTTCAATTATAATTTTTATAAAAATAATATTGTTATAAATAGCGTTGATATTCCAGTGCTTTGGGTTTTTCAATTTCGTTTGGGTGAATTACCATTTAGTTTTCCTATGTTCATTTAGTTTATTGGAATACATTAAAAAGCACCTTGCGATAAAACCTTTTTGCTGAGAAATTATCCAGAGGCTTTGAGAGTTTTAGGAGAACTTATGCGATTATCTTTGTTTGCAAGTATGAGCTTGGCCTGTTTTATCTTGGTTGGATGTAGTATTGACACAGGTACTGGATCTCGATATATGCCCGATGAGCAAAGTACTGCAGTAAAAAGGCAGGAAGCTCCCGATTACTATATTGAAGGCAGAGTCATTGCTGCGCCTACGGTTTATCTAGAAGATGAACGCTTTTTCGATGTCAATCAGCTGGAAATTGCTACTGAAAAAGTTTTAGCTAGCAGACTTTTTTCAGCGGAAGACGGATCTTATGAAGTTGAAATCTATCCCGCAATAGACAATCAGAGTTTTGTTGATAACTTTGAAATCTATATTAAGGGCAGGGCATCCTATAGTGGGGCAACGGAATGGAATGGGCAGTTTAGACTCACAGGGCTACCTGAGGGCCCATACCATATCAGAGCTCAGAAAAGATTTAGAGCAAAAATAACCCAGCAACAAGATATTCAATATGTTTGTTTTTATATGTATAGTGAAAAAAGAAACCTTAGTTTAGGCGCAACTATGCAGAATTCTTATCTTAATTTAGACCGCTATTACATAGAGATTTTAGATCCGCAGTGTGAAGAAATCTAGGTATTTTTCGGATAAAATAGTGCGAGATAGTTATTCCAAATAAGGTCCCGGGCTTCATCAAAGCTCCATGATCTTAATTGTCCAAGATAGTCCACCGTGCCCTTTACTGAGCAAGGTTCATTTCTGTTACCTTTTGTAGGTGCTAGGTATGGAGAGTCTGTTTCGGTGAGAATACTTTGATCAGGCAGTTCTTTCATCATTTTTGTAAATGCTTCATTTGATCGGCAATTAGCTGGTATCGAAAACCACCATCCATTTTTTTCTGCGGCTTTGATAGCAAGCTTAACTTTACCGCCGTAGCAGTGGAAGTCTACTCTCTTGACTCCGTGATGTTCTAGAATCTCTATACATCTTTTTTCTCGTTTTCTGGAATGTATAATGAGAGGTAAGTCAAATTCTAAGGCGATATTTATCAGTTCTGTAAAAACTCTTTCTTGTGTAGGAAAAGTTTCTTCAGAGACCCAATAGCCATCGAGGCCACATTCTCCGACTGCTATGATTGTACCTGCTTTTGCTTGGGATTTGATAAAAGAAATTTCATTATCAACATCAAATGTATTTACGGGAAATGGCAAGTCAGGCTTTAGTTGATTGATTGCATCTATAGGATAGATGCCCAAAGCAGGTTTAATGATGGGGTGCAATTTTGCTAGTTCTAGAATTCTCCGATTGGATCTGGGCTCCAACCCATTGACCACAATGGCTCCAAGTCCAGTGGCTTCAGCCCGTTGAATCGTGTCGTCCAAGTCGGAGTCAAATTTACTGTGTGTTAAATGGGCGTGTACATCTACTAGTTTGCTAACCATTTTCCGCTTCCTTCCTTGCAATCAGGTTTGATGAAGGTAACAATCAATGGCTTGCTTCGCTATTTAATTCAACAATACTTGCAATAG
Organism: Pseudobdellovibrionaceae bacterium; assembly: GCA_002725955.1. Taxonomy (GTDB): domain Bacteria; phylum Bdellovibrionota_B; class Oligoflexia; order Oligoflexales; family Oligoflexaceae. The sequence goes on along the minus strand of PBRN01000220.1, from coordinate 7,914 downwards.
GTTCGGATCTGATCACTGCGCTGTTGCGTTTTCCCATCTCAATGATGGCCTCAATAGTCGATTTGATTCTTGGCAAGAACTGTGCGGCAGTTTCTTGGTGAAAGCTAATTTGAAATAGCAGTGTTTTATCTAGATTTTTTTTACTTTCGGAAATGTAGTTATTAAAGATTTCTAAAACTTCTTTTTCCGTCAAATAATCTATGGCAGCCGATGAGTTGCTGACCTCGATAATCACACTATTGCGTGTTTTAATATAGTGCGGTTGCGTATACGGTGTAATATGAGACCAGCGATTTTGGATCCATTGATATAAAGGAAATGTTCCTATTCTTCTTTTGAGTAATTTTGGAGAGATGGACGAATAATCATATACAAAGCCTAGATCTGCAATAGCTTCTAAAATGGGTTCTGAAGAAAGCCAGCCTCCAGCAGAAAAAGACTTTGGCTTTCCCAATGATTTTTCTTGGAATATTTTGATGCTTTGGCCTAAAATACTTCTTATTTCACTCTCTCGATATATGGTTAGGGGAACATCATTCCCACAGTCTTGGATACATTGATAAGAAGAGAGTGTTTCGCCCCAATAGGTTGGGCCCGGTCTGAAAATTACATCTGCTGCTTGGGTTAATGATCTCCAGGGTTGCAGATGCATGCCGATTTCATCTCCTGGTCGAATAATTGACTTAATCTTTGCAATAATCTCTTCATGCTTACTATTTGCTTTAGTGAAGTAAGCGGGGTTTATGAAATGAATCATCTTTATTTTCGGAAAAGATTTTCTTATTTCAATCATTGCATTTATATTATAGGACCTGATTGAGGTTCCCTCCCATATACTGCTGAGTGTGAGATTGATGGGCGTCGACTTTCGGTTGACGTTTATTGTCTGTTTTTGGTTGACGTTTATTGTCTGTTTTTGGTTGACGTTTATTGTCTGTTGCTCGTTGGCAATTCTTTCAATCTTTTGGTTTTCTTGGGCAGATGCAATCATTCCGAATGACCAGAAAAATAAAGCAGAAACGCTTAATAATGTACTTTTGGAGTAGTCAGATTTCGGATGATTTTTTTTTAATATATTAATCACGATTATCTGTGGGCCTTAATGCTTAAAAAAATTAATTTCATTTATAACTCTTGGGATCAATAATATCCCAAATGGTAAAGTCAAAATAATCATCAAAATGGTATTAGAAATATTATTCGAACTATTGATGGTTCCGCAGAAGCTAGGGCTTGTGCCTGAACGGCTATTTTTCACAGTAGTTGAACCAGTCGATGACCTTGATAAGGAATTACGATCACTGTCCGGCATAATAGGCAATTCGCTACAAGAGTTGTCTGCAATTACGGATTGCAGGCCGCGGGTATGAGCGCGTTCAAGTATTTTGGAGCAATACTTGCCGGCGTACATTTCATTATCAGCATAGATCATAACTGCGATTAAATCATAGTAACCACTGTTATAGACGAGGTCGTCGATACCTGCCAGCAGTAGTTTCGTTAAATCGCTGGAGGGTATACCATCGATAGCAATCATGTCCCAAAGCATACCTGATACAAACTGTGAATGAACATGAGCTTCACCTGAAATTTCTGGATCACCCATCTGATAATTATTCTCGGCGCTTCTTAAGCATTGATTCCAAGCACAGACGTTAGTATTTGATGGGCATATACTTTCTCCTAAGCACGGGTCTCCTGTTTTAGCGAAGGTAAAGAAATCAGCTAAACCTTCGTGGAGAACCAATGATTCACCTGATGTTTCCTGAATACGTTGCCATATCACATGATGACCAAACTCATGGCTTATGACATCAATATCGGTTGCTAAGTTTTGGAGAAATTTTCCATCTCCATCCCCAATAAAAATGGCAGGAGGATTGCGGCTATCGGCAGGCCAGTAATAAGCATTATTAGAACTTCCATCAGTAGTTGCGTGTATATTTAAGGTCATTCTAGTTGGAGAGCCAAATTGATCGTCGGTGTAGCCCATTCCTTGGTACCAGCCTATCATTCTATTTGCATTTATGAATACGGCTGCCTCTTCAAATCTGGGGTCAGATGGTTCTATATTAAAGATACCATTAGCACTTTGAGCTTTTGCGTAAATGGATGTATTGAGATTGGTCGTAAAATACTTATTTTCGAGGTATTCACTGTTATCCGATAGTTCTACTGGAAAAGCCGTGGTTTCGGGAGTTTCCATTTTGTTCTTAGGGTAAGTAAATACTTGACCTTGTGCATGAAAAAAACGCTTATCTACTCTTATTAGGCCACTTTTATTGTAACTTGCGATAAATGGTTGCTCATTAATTCGAAAAAATATTTTCCATACACCTGTGATACTTCCATTTTCAAAATCAATGCATGATTTTTGATCAGTATGAAGAAAAGATGAATCTTTGTGGGTGAACATCAATGGTATTAGTCCATTTGCAACTTTTAGCTTTAAGTCCAATATAGATTCCCGTAGATCCGGAAAAGTCACTTCATCAGGTATACTGATATTTTCTAGGTTGGGAATTTTTCCTATCATCAATGGACTTTGATACAAAGAGGTTCTTGCTCTGACGTAAAAATTACAGAATTCATCATTGTTGATTGCAAACTTATAGAAGTGTGATTCAGTAAATTTTTCCCGTGCTACTAGGCTTGGTTTATTTTCTTGTATTAACCTGATTTTTTTATGTAGCCCCTTACTATTCATTACCTTATTTATAGTAAGGCGAAGATTTTGTGATGTCAGATCTTTGGTTAGATAGGAGTCTCTAAGATCTTCCGGCGATACTCTAATTGCATTAGCATTACGTGGATCTGTTTGCCCATAAACTAAGGAACTCCAAATTATAATTAGTGAAGTACAAATTACCTTATAACTTTTTTGTATTCTGTTGTAGTTCGAAGCCTTCATTGTGCCTAAGCCCTTTTCTTCCCTAGTCTTTTTCTTCGGAATTTTTAGAGCGTGACTTAAATGAACAAGCAATTGATAAATATTATTAGCTACTTATCAGTTGTTAGGTGGGTGCGGTAAGGTGCTTAAATAAATAAATAAACTTGGTTTACTATTCACTCTACCTATGACCTTGATTCTGTAGAAAAGGCTTTTCAGTCATAAGAAATGGAATGGCAGTCCTATTGTTCTGATTCATAGCTATCATTGTAAATTAATGAAAAATCTTATATTTTCGTCATATAAGGGAGCAACTTATACCGGAGGATTATATTTGTCTGAAATCTATATCAGCTCAATAATTGGTAATAGCCAAAAGTTAGATGGTGGTGCCATGTTTGGGAATGTACCCCGTCCAGTTTGGTCTCAATGGTATGAACCTGATTCAGTCGGGCGAATCAATCTTGCTACAAGAGCGATGCTTATCGAAACTGGGCCTTTTAAAGTCTTGTGTGAGACCGGAGTAGGTGCTTTTTTCGAACCTAAATTGGCTGAAAGGTTCGGTATCCAAGAGAAAGAACACGTTCTTTTAAATAACCTAGAAAATCATGGCCTATCACATCAAGATATTACCCATGTTATACTGTCTCACCTGCACTTTGATCATGCTGGTGGACTGTTACCTTCTTGGTCTGATCAGCAAACTGGCTCTGATGATCTCCTTTTTCCAAATGCAAATTTTTTGGTTAGTGCTGCTGCTTGGGAGAGAATGTTGCAGCCGCATGCCAGAGATCGGGCATCATTTATTAGCAGCCTCAAGGAGAAGTTGGAGGGATCAGGGCGTTTAAACATCATCTGTGGTAAATACCCTGAAGATGAATTAAGAGACTTTATTTCTTTTGATTATTCCGAAGGGCATACACCAGGGCAGATGATGACAAGAGTAAAGGGTAAAAATAAGTGTATTATATTTGTTGCTGATTTGATCCCGGGTGCCCACTGGATTCATCTCCCGATCACGATGGGTTACGATAGGTATCCCGAGCTTATTATCGACGAAAAGAGAGAATTGTATAAAACCTTNGAAAATAAAGATTTAATTTTTTTCACTCATGATACTATGTATGCTATATCTGGAGTGCAACTAAACACTAAAGGNAAGTACGAGGCNGTAAACCCTCAGAAGTCTATCTTGAGGTTNGCTNTATAGCTTATTTCATGGAGNGGATTTTTATGGACATTGGAGACTTTGTAAAAATTGAGCGTAAGCGCCGAGGTCTAACTCAAACNCAACTTGCTGAAAGATCNGGTGTTGGNTTAAATTTTGTGTATCAGCTCGAAAAAAATAAACAAACAGTGCAACTTGATACNACTAATCAAGTGCTTAAATCTTTAGGTTATGAAATAGGTATTGTGAGGAAGTTTGACCCNTGGGTGGAAGAAAACACGATATCATAGGTTTCAGAACTTTATTTGCCCAGCGGGTTTCAGTATAGAGCTCGCCGGAACNTGAGCTATTTCACTNGGNCAATAGTTTGAGTGNGGATTNGGTTTAATAAANTTTATTGGTTNTTTAGATAGTANATCAANATTNGTTTGACCTAGTGATTTNATTCTATCAAAAATATTTTCAATTTTGCTATTGATTNTGGNATNAATATTTCCTNCACAAAANTGTTGATACGANTTTTTGGGAGCNGGTANAGTTGTTGCTAGCCATATAGATTGNTTAAGGTTTATTTTTGTAGTTACTTTCCCAAAGTAGTGATCTGTNGCGTGGTCTATACCNTATATTTCCGGCCCAAACTCAACTAAGTTCGAGTACAACTCAAGAATTTGTGGCTTTGTTAGNTTTTTCTCTATCTGCCAGCTTAAGATGGCTTCTTGAAATTTTCTTGATAGAGTTCTTTCTCTAGANAGNAATAGGTTNTTAGCCAGTTGCATAGTAATNGTGGAGCCTCCCATGACNACNTGATTTTTGGAAAGNTTCTTTAATAAAGCTCCCCAAATCGAGCTCATTTCAATNCCTTTATGNGTCCAAAAACCTGCGTCNTCCGAAGCTACCAAGGCATTAATAAAATCTGGNGGAATATTTTTATAATCGATCCATAGGTGNCTNGGTGTCTTTTCTTTAGATATTTTCTTCATCTGGCTGAAATCAAGATTTTNAGGTGATTTTTCGGCATGGCAATTCCACTTTTGTTTTAACCATNTGAGGTTTGACTGATTAGGCTTTTCTAAGTTCAGNGAAAGNGCGATTTCAGCTCCAANTGTTCCAGATAATTTGAATNTTTTNAGCTTATAATTGAAATTATCGGGGAGGTTTGTNACTAGATCTTGNCACTNTATTTCAGGTATTTCGACAATNCCTTTTATCTTAAGCTTATTCATATTAAAGAAATTAGACAAGTTTATGTTTCGGANTTTGAGCCCGATTTNNTTTCTTGATTTTCCATTAAAATAGGTTATNGAACCAGANTTTATNTCAGCATTNTTCGTAGAGAGATTAATNGATCCTTTNGATTTTATNTTNAGGCCNGGGATAATTATTGGTTCNGAGCTAAGTAGNTTTGCATGTGAAGCAATATTATNAATACCTAAATAGAAAGCGAACTTGANTGGTTTTTTATCTTTTGGAATCGACATNGCAATGTTCATGGCCCAATTTGTATTGGGTTGACTGGTAATTTTTAGGGGGATGGATTGCAAAATTTCTTGTGGAATATATTTACCTCTTCTGGAAATCCTGAAAGCATTGAGGTTTTTTCTGAGTCGTCCTTGTGCCTGCCAAGATTCACCTATATCACTTTGGTGATAAAGTATAAAAGGATAATTTTTAGTTAGAGATTTGGTAATAAGTTGACCCTTGACTTGAGCTAAAATTTGGTGATTGCTATGATAAATCTCTTTAGTTTCGATATCTAAGATGCCAAGCTTGGTATCAAGGTGAGATTTGAATCCGAGGATTGTTACTAGATTATTATTTTCATTACTGGTGATATGAATTGTTCCAGATTGAATGATGAATTTTTCCGGTAAGCTTGGATTATTTAGCAGATCAACTTTATTATTATCACTAATCCTTTGGTGTGTGTTAAATCTCCAACCTAAGATTTTTTGTAGTGTGCTAATTGAAGACTTCCATTTTATTGACCCTACTTCGATTAGTTTTATTCTTCCAAAATCTTTTTTAAAGGGATTTAACTGAAGCTTCGTAGTAACACGATTGATCACAGATGTGTGTTCAGCTTTTAAAGTGATATCTTCAAAGGTAATTCCAGAAAACGATACACGGTAGTTAGCTATTTTAAGTTGGATACCGGTTCTGTTGTGAAATTCACTGAATACTTTTGATACTCGAGATTCAACGAAACGACTTCCAATGATAGCCGTAAAAACTAGGCTCGAAAATAGAGTAAAAACTAAAGCACTAGTTATTGGTAGTGAGACCATTTTAAAATATTTTTTTCTTCCTCTTAATTGCAAAGAATACCTTTTGATTTGCTGGTCGCATTAATACTTATTCCTATAATATCATTGAATTTGACGCTTTTTGCAGTGTCTGAAGTGAAATTAATGCCCGGTAAATTTTTACGAGGAGATGTAGAATTGTAAATATGTTATAAAATAGTCGGCGCTCAATATAGCCACATATGAAATCACAACTGCTTTGGTTGTGGCTTCGCCCACACCCTTAGCTCCACCTGACGCATTAAAGCCTTGGTAACAACCGATTGTCGAAAAAATGAACCCAAATACCGTTGCTTTGACACATCCATCGAAAAGGTCTTTGGGGGCAACGACCCATTGGATTTTTGCAAGAAATTCTGCCGTATCTACTTGATAAAATGTAGAAGCAATAATGAAAGAAGCTAAGACCCCAGATACTACGAAGAAAATAACTAAGATAGGCATCATTAAAATGGCAGCAATGACTCTTGGAGCTACAAGATAATTATAGGGGTTCACTGCCATTACGCGCATAGCATCTATTTGTTCATTGACCCTCATTGTTCCTAGTTCAGCAGCCATGGCTGATCCAGCTCTACCTGTAACTAGAAATCCTCCGATGACTGGTGCCAGTTCTCGAGACAAACCAAAGCCAGCAGCAGCTCCTATCATGGATTCTGCGCCAAAGATTTTAAATATAATTCCAAGCTGAATGCCGAAAATGGCGCCGACCATCGATCCGGCTAAAAGAATAATACCAAAACTTTGATTTCCTACAAATTCTAATTGTTGAAACAATAATCGCATTTTAATCGTTGGGTTTATCATCCCCATAAAAGCTGATTTACAGAATGTTGAGAAAGACTGGAGGCTATTAATTGGAAAAAGTGTGATTTTACCAAACTTACTGATTACAGTTGTAGTATTCAACTCCCTGGACCTCCCCAACAGACTCTGATTCTCACAAGTCTATCACTTTTGGAGCCAGTTAGAATGTATAAATCTTTTGTTTCTTATGTGCCGTAATGTAAAAATCTAGTGTGTATGCCATGTAGAAGATGGTTTGGTGCGAGGAATGACGGTTTGTGATAGTGCTTCTTTTTCGACCCAGCCATTTTGGGTTTTTGCCCATTCTCCTGTGATAGTTACCATTACTGGGTCGCCTTTATAAAGAGTTTTGATTACAGGAGCTGACTTACTCGGACTTTTTCTGATAGGTACTTCCTGTTTGTTAACATAAAATACTTGGCCTTTTGTTTGAACTCTTTGTTCTTCTGATATGTCATACCTATTTTCTTCGACTGCGGGCGCTGCAGGCATTCCCAGCTGTGGTTCTGCTTCTTGATTAGCGGTCTGATCCTTGATGCCTTCTTGGGTTAAGTTATTGGTTTGTGTCTCTGTCTCTGTTGGTGTCGTCGTTGCGGTTGTGTCCGTCTTAGCGCTTTCTGGGCTCTGTTCATTACTTTCATCTTTGTCTTCATCTTCATCTTCATCTTGATCTTCATCTTGATCTTCATCTTGATCTTGATCTTCATCTTGATCTTCATCTTGCTCAATGATTTCTTTGAGCTCCT
>PBRN01000219.1 GCA_002725955.1 Pseudobdellovibrionaceae bacterium | reverse complement strand
TTTTTATAGTGAAGTCGATTTCTTGTTCGAACCATCGTTGAGATAATTGGGCCATACATAATCGGGCTTCACTGGATAGTAATAGCTAAAATAGCCATTAAGCTTAGGTTTACCTGCTCTGATCCAAGCTTCCAGCCAAAGGTTAGCCAAAGTATCTGCGCTTAAAGCCAAACGGCTCTTTGTGAAATCTTTAAATGAAGCTTTGACTTTATCAGGAGAAGCTCTCTTGGCTTTTATCTTCAGGCCATGCTCATTACTGCTGCGTTTGATAATAGCATGTTTGTCATCGATGCTATGTAGCTGTCCCAGATAGCTGTAGCTGTTAGCTGCCAGGGCAAATGCTACCTTATGTCGTGATGATTTTGAGTTAAGGTTAAACTGTTGCTGCAGTTTTCGATATGGTTTGTTTGCCAAAGCCCATTCTAATACCTCTTTGTCAAATCCCATAGGATAGGTATTGACTATATCGGTTTCAAAATAACTATGAAGACCGCCATTTCCTGTATCCCAGCCGTCATAGTTTTTACTTGTATGATGAGGGTTGGCGAGATCGCCAATGAAGTGACTTGCGAGACCTGCATATAGGAGAGCATCGTCAACATTTTTTTTGACGGTGTTCGGGTCTGGATTTTTATGACCTAGATTTTTGAGGTTTGCTGACATTGCGTTTAATAATTGCTCGACTCTCCATGGTGCATGCCCGGTCTTTTTCATCTGTTTACTTAAGGTTTTCCCTGGGGCACACGCAAAATCTTTATTTTTTGTTGAACATTGAGTCGCAATAGCTTTTTCGAGTTCATTAATATTTTTTGGCCAAGCTGTTGGATTCATAATCTGTTTGGGTTGAAGTACAAACTCAAGGTCGATGTAATGAGTCGGGCTATTTGAACTGGTGACCGGTTTTTCGGCGCTGCGCCATACTATGTCGGGTGTATTTGATAGATGGCCGAGCATAAATTGCTTTTGGTTTATAATGCGACTCAAGGGGGCAACATCAGGCCCCTTTTTTTCCAGAATATGAGCAGCAACCCTAGTGATAAGATCGTGGCCTCTTTCACCCCATCCATATGCCGTAAGTGAAGTAAAACATAAACCTAAGCTGACGCTAATCCATAATTGCATGGACTTCGTGATAGAGATCATAAGAGTCTCATTCCTCAATTAATAATCCGCAGAAACCAAGATATACTTGCTCAAGCCAGTCAGGAAAACAATGGGTCAAAACAACGTGTATAGTTTGTATAAATCTCAGTGGTTGATTGAAAAAAGCTTATTATTTTGAGGTTTTAATACTTTTGTTGCTTATATCATTTAATCATCATGAAGGACAGGGATTACGAATAGGACGGATGGTGTACCAATGAGTAATCCCCAAACCACGTAAATGATGAGCGGATATATATCCGTACGGAACACCTATTATGCCATTGGATGATGGTAATAAACCGATGATTGTTGAAATCGTAGTCAGAAAGATGGGGCGAAATCTAGTTAACGCACCTTCAATAATGTTTTGCAAAGATTGATGTGAGCGTTTCAGATCTAGCTTGGTGATAGCATCCACCATGATGAGTGAATCATTGACGATCGCACCGGTAAAGCCGATTGAACCCAATAAAGCGAACATAGATACTTCCCAGTTTTGTAGATAAAATGCGAAGGCGATACCACAGTAGCCAAAAGGTATCTAGAGTAGAATCATCCAGTTTGAGTCCTCGATATTTAGTTTCTATATAAGCGAATTCTTTTTGAGAATTTTATAGATTTCACCTGGAGAGATTTTTTTGTAGTCTTTTTTTGAGGTTTTCACCGTTCTGGCTAGGATAGGTCTGTAAAGTTGCCTTTGAGTTCTTTTTAATGTTAAGTATCCTGATATCGATATTTGTGTTAATCATTAATGAAAACAAAGGGAGATAATCATATGGAATCCCATAGCAAAGCCGAACGTTTAGCGATGAAAATAGATCATACCGCTCTGAGGCCGAATACTACCGAAACTGATGTGATCAGGGTATGCTCCGAAGCCAGAGCTTACGGTTTTAAGGCAGTATGTATCGAAAGCAAGTGGCTCAATTTAGCGACAATGCATCTCGAAGGGACACGGGTGCTGCCGATTACCGTGATTTCGTTTCCTCATGGGCAGGATCTGCTGGAAACGAAAGTCGCTGATATAGAAAAAGCAATCGGTCTTGGAGCTAAGGAAATTGATATCGTTATGAATCGCCGTTACTTGCAGGATAAGGATTACGATCACCTATACCGAGAGCTTTCAGCTGTTGTTCATGCATCAGGTAAATGTCCCCTAAAAGTCATTTTAGAGACTAGCGAATTGACTAACCATGAAAAGGTGATTGCTTGTTCGATAGCGCAGGCAGCAGGGGTTACCTTTATCAAAACGTCGACAGGATTTTCCAAATATGGGGCTACAGTCGACGATGTGAAACTGATGCGACAGACTGTTGGTGATAAGATGCAGATTAAGGCAAGTGGTGGCATTCGATCATTGTTGGATGCTGAAGTCCTTATGGCAGCTGGGGCTGATCGTTTTGGTTGTTCGGCTTCAATCGATATTATGAATGAATTGCATGAGCGTGGTTCAAGCCAGCTATAAATTGGTGATGCGTCAAGTTTATGAGCTAGTGATGTTAAAGCTACAGATTCAACCCAAGGTGATTCTTGCTTGATTGAGACTTTTTTGGTTGAATTGAGACCTAGGCCTCAAATTCTTCCTGATCCCCTAATGCTTAGAATGAACCAATTGATTTCTAAAGTGAGTAAAGACCTAGATTCGAAGTTTTTACTCATCAATATGATAACCTGTCATGATTATGATAACTCTGTGTTTTAGATAATAACCTGATTTTATTTAGTGATTTGGATTATTTTTTATACGGTGGGGTAAAGAAATAATTATCTGCCCAAAAACCCTGCACTGTGACACAATGAAATGATATAAAACCATTTAGGAGAATTTCTATGATGAAACCATCCCTTCTTCTTGCGCTGATATTCTTGGCGCCATCATTGGTAATTGGTCATGAATTTATGCCGGATAATGATCTCCATTTGGATCCGCCGCCTCTTACAGGTGGTATTGATGAAGACGAATTCAATATTGTGATTGATAGAGCGGAAGCCGCTTATAATAAAGTTTTTGATGCCTTTGGAGCCAGGCTAATCATTCACCGCCTTTGGAATGATAATACAGTTAATGCTCAGGCCTTTCAAAATGGGATGAATTGGAATGTCAATATGTTTGGTGGATTGGCGCGGCGGGTGTCATCAGATGCCTTTGCTTTAGTCGTATGTCATGAGGTGGGGCATCACCTTGGAGGAGCCGTTTTTAGTGGTCCTCAGGACTGGGCCGCTAGCGAAGGTCAGTCTGACTATTTTGCCACTATCAGCTGCGCCCGCAAACTTTGGGCAAATGATAGAGAAATTAATGATCGCGCTAAGGCGGAACTGTTGCTGCTGCAGGGTGGTAGTGCAATGAAGAAAAACTGTGATGAATCATGGAGCAACATAAAAGAAAGACAACTCTGTTATCGAACCGTGGTGGCAGGCAAAGGGCTAGGGGATCTGCTTAGCAGAAGTCGCTTGCCTGAATTAGATACTCCCGATACTAGCAAAGTTCAACGCACATCAACGGCACATCCAGGAGCCCAATGCAGACTAGATACATATGTGGCTGGCGCTTTGTGCAATACATCATGGACGGATACTTTAATTCCAGGCAAAGCTGTGACAGATCGTACAGGTCTGAAAGCGATGATCGAAGCTAAACCTTATGCATGTCATAGCTATAAAGATAAGCTTGGTTTCAGACCCCATTGTTGGTTTAATCCTGATGATTTGTCTTCTCCCATCATATCTTCCTCAGAATTAATTGAGGAGATAGAGCTGTCTGAAGACGAGAGAAAAAATATGGAATCGCTGCAAGTGATATCAGGCGAGGAAGTGAATATATCTGTTTATGGCAATAGTGCTCATCTTTATTTGCGGTTTGATGTAACTCCAACTTTGGATGAATATGATTGTCGAGCCAGGAGTATCTTTGGCAAGCGCTGCCGGCTTGCAGTTCCCGAAGGAGCAGAAGAGCTAAATATTATGCTCCATGGTCGTCGTTATGGTGGCGAGGTTGATTTAAAAATAACTCGCGAGTCTGAGAGTAAGCTTTGTCGGAATTATGAGGATGGTAACGGATCTCCGTTCCCTTGCTACGATGGTATGAGTTGTAAAGTGATTCCAGGCGGGCAGGCTAATAATCCCGGAGATTGGTGTGTTGATTATTAAGTGACTCAATGAGTATGGGGTAAGTTATCAAAACTTATTCCATGCTCGTTCGTTGTTAAAGTCCCCTCATGGATTACTGATCTTTTTAATTCTTTTCCCACTTTTTTAAGTTCTGTTAGTATCTCGCTTATTTTTTATCCTGTGAAAAAAATTTGCAATGTTAAACTAATGTTCCACCCTCAAACTATATTTGTACTGCTGAACTATCTCCAAAAATCGGAGAAGAACATTGCTATCAATTCATATAACAAATTTAATTGTAAATTACTTTTGTTACTATGAACGGTTGTTGACAATTCGAGCAATGACAGCTCAGCATTTTATTTCTTTTCTTAAAGATAATAGTTACTTAAGGTGCTTTGGATGTTGGTACAGGAATTGCTTTTGAGTAAAACACTATGCGTCTAATTGAGATTCGCAATGCAGTTGTTTAAACCTGACCCCCTACATCGATTTTTACATAGTGAGGCTATTATGAATTTGTCCCTTGGTTTATATACCAAAATAATTATGGGAATGAGTTGTCTGTTGTTATTGAGCTCATGCTCAGACAAAGATTCCCAGCTTAAGTTTAGCAATCCAGAATCTGGTTACGATCAGAGTTATGAAGATTATGCAGCAGAAGGTTTTACCGATGCGGAGCTGAAAGATTTATTTTCTCAATTAATAAAACTTTCGGAATCGCAAGATCGGACGGTTGGATTTTATCAAGCTGTTCTCCAGCCTCAGGTGGAAAAACATTTTGCTCCTGCTCTGGACGCAGACCCTTTTCTTACTGCTGTGGCATGGTATAAAGATACCACAGAAGGCAATAGAGATGCGATGTTTACGATATCAGAATTAGATGCAGCTATGAAGGATGAAGCTCAAAAATATGTTTCGATGCTGTATAATCAGATATCAGATTCAGATCGAATGCATAGTTGGAAATGGTTGCAGAAATTAAAAATGGTAAAAATAGCCATCGATAGCCGTGATGATATGGGGTTGGGGCAGTATTATCCTTACGAACCAAGAGCTATGCATGATCTCAATCAAGATGATCCATGGAATAAATCAAATACTATTAGTGATTTATCTGACTTTGAAGCTAGGGTAATAGCAGCTTCATGGGATAAACCAGTGTTAATCAAATTCGGCCTGACTTATTGTATTCATTGCCTCTTGCTGGAGAATATGGGTTCAGTCCCTGCCTTTCATCGAGCTCATGAGGATATTGTCGACGTGTATAAGCTGTGGTGGAACCCTAAATCTGATGACTATGCTCAGTTAAATGCCATTGCCGAAGCTGAGGTTGTAAAGAGCAGTCCTTGGTTCATTCTATATGAGAATGGTCGCCAGATTAAGGCTGGTTATGGATTCCCAGATCAAAATGGTGACGGGTTAGAAGATTTTCTCGAATTGATCGAGCCTTAATTATTATTCTTTTGCCAAGAAAAAAGCTTATGTCGCTGCATTGATTAGAATTCTGCTGCATAAGCTTTTTATGAATTCTTTCTCCCCATCATCTTTTTATGAATTCTTTCTCCCCTATCACCTTTTCTCAGATCTATTCATCTCTTTGTTTAGACCAATATTTCTCATCCTTGCTAACGAGAATAATAGTGCAACTACTATTTTTGAGATGGGATAGTTATCAATAACAAAAAATAATATGATAAACCTCAAATAGAAATATTCTAATTAATTGAAATTAAAGGATTTTTTTGTTGTAAGAGCTAATAGTTCACTAGGACTAATGCGGACAATATGAAAACCGATACTTTTTGAAGGCTCTGCGCTTTGAAATCATATGGGGTTGTGGATGTTTCATATTATTAAGCAAGTGATGCACTGGACTTTCAATACAAGTATTCTGGTGGCTTTACTCGTTGCCTGTCAAGCTCAGGAAGGTGAACCTGAAGGTGATGAGGAACAGGTGCAAGGTAAAAATAGGAGTTCCGGAAGTTACAATCGTCAGCAAACCAGCTATTCGGGAATCATTATCGATGATGTTTTGTTTTCTGAAGAGCTTGATAATACGAATCAAACCAGTCTGAACTCGGAAAGTTTTTTTCTTTTATCTATCAGTTATGATGAGGATGAAAATGAATCAGATGGACAACCTGAAAATGCGGAAGTGAAGTATTATGATGTTAGTGCTCTTAAAGGTAAGGCTAACACAGATTTAGTGGCAACGGAAACGACATTAGATGGGAATGCCGATCTCGCAGTTCCATTTCAAAATTATTACGTTGTTGTGATAGATTATAAGAAGCGCGGTAAAATGAAAACCTTGATTGCATTGAAAGGTCAGACTCAAAAAAATGAAAATAGGCTAAATGTAAAAATTAATCGTATCACGACGATTGCTGCTGATATTTTTGAGCTTTTAGCCAAGGATAATCGGGTTAGTAATTTGGCATATAGTGGTGACATTTCACAGCATACCATTATGAAATCAGCGAGAATATTCTATAAAAAGGTCAAAGATACTATCGAGAAAAAAAATCGACTATCTTATTATCGGGGGGATGAATATAGAGATGCCGTTTCTGTTTATGTCGAAGAATTAATACCTAGTCTTTTCCTCGTGGTTGATTATGATGAAGATTTTGAATCGAAAAAGATTTTTTCAGCCTTAAAAAATACGCCTATAACTCCATCTCCCTTTGATCTTGATTTTGTTATCAAAGCCGATCAGAAAACAACGTGTATTATTAGGCAGAATACATGTCGGAAACATCCTAAAAAAATAGGTGAGTTTAAAGACTATCATCAAGGCTCTAATACTAATTTTGCACGCTGTCTGCGTCGCGCTCATGATTATCATCGTTGGTGTGAGCATGAGGAAGGAGAGATTACCACTGCAGAATTTAAGCAGGAAGGTAATATCTTGGTGTCAGCAACTTCAGATACTCCTTACGATGGATGTTTTATTAAACAATCAGTTTGTAATAAACAACCGAAAAGGACAGGTCTTTTTATTGATAATTATCAACAAGCTTCGACTAATTTAGAGCGTTGTATGAAACGAGCTGATGATTATAAACGCTGGTGTAAGAACCAACCCAACCAGCTTACGACGGCCTATTTCTACGAAAAAGGACTTGTGAAAAAACATATCGATACGTTAACACCGTATAGCGGTTGTTACATAAGGCAGGAAAGCTGTGTCAAAAACTCAGAGAAGACTGGTCTTTTTTCTGACAATCATCAAAATGCATCCAATGATAAAAATCGCTGTATGCAACGGGCTATGGATTTTCATAAATGGTGTAAGAATTCAGCTTCAGAAGTGACCAGCGCTGGCTTTTATCATAAGGGCGAGCTGGTGATGGAGATCGATTCGCAAACTCCATATACAGGTTGTTTTATTTATCAGGAATCTTGTGAGAAACATCCTGAGAAGATAGGTCTATTTACTGATAATCACAAGAATGCATCAAATGACCAAGATCGGTGTTTACGTCGTGCAGCTGATTTCAAACGATGGTGTGGTAATGATGCTGATGTTACAACCACAGCTTCTTTCTATGATGAAGGAGAGCTGATTGCTGAAATTGAAGCTGAGGATCCTTATAGTGGTTGTTTTGTGGAAATGGATGAATGTAGAAAGCATCCGGAAAAGGTTGGGCTATTTTCAGATAATTATCAAAATGCATCTGAGGACCAAGAACGCTGCCTTATGAGAGCTACTGACTATCATCGGTGGTGTCATAATAAGGAAGATGAAATCGTTAAAGCCTATTTTTATCGGAAAAAGGAGCGAATAGCGAGCATCACCTCAGCCGTAGCCTATAGTGGTTGCTTTATAAACTTAGGCGAGTGTCCTAAGCATAGGGAAAAAAATAGTTTTTTCTCGGATAATCATAAGAATGCTTCTTTTGATCAGGATCGTTGTCTCCGTCGTGCAGCTGAGTATCATCGTTGGTGTGGTAAAAAACCTACTGAAACTGTTAAAGCATCTTTTTTTAAGTCAAAGCAGCTGTTAGCTAGTATAGCCTCAGACATGGCCTATAGTGGTTGTTACATGACTCTTAGCGATTGTCCAAAACATCAAGATAAAGTCGGTTTCTTCTACGATAATCATAAGAATTCTTCATTTGATCAAGATCGTTGTCTGATGCGTGCAGCTGATTATCATCGCTGGTGTGGCAGTAAGCCAGCTGAAATCGTTACAGCATCTTTTTATGAATCTAAACAAAAATTAGCTAGTCTAACCTCAAACGTCGCCTACAGTGGTTGCTATATTACACTTACTGAATGTCTGAGGCATCCTGATAAAGTTGGGTTCTTTAATGACAATCATCAGAATGCATCTTATGACCAGGAGCGCTGTATGAAAAGGGCTTCTGATTATCATAAATGGTGTCGTAACACCGAAGGTCGAGTTGTTAAAGCTTCTTTCTATGAGAAAAAGAAATTGCTAAAAGCTATAACATCTAGTTCTTCAGATTGAACGTTGTTTCTATTTAAAAATCTCTCATAACCAATAATTTTTGTTGTTTTTTATGAATCCACCTAATGAGAACTCTATCTAGAGTAGTGATAGGTTGGTCTTGATCGACACAGATGATTCAATCAGGATGCTTAGCCAAAGTCCTTTAATCAAGAAACAGAATAAGCTATAAACAGTTTAAGTGAATGGATTGTTAGTCGGGTGTGTAGCTGGCACTATGCTCCTAGATATGGTTTATGAAGGAGTTAAATAATGCAGACCTATAGGAACAATCGAAGCGATTTTGTTTACGCTAAGTCCGTGACAAGAATTTTACGAGTCCTTTTACTGCCATATTTACTAGGTTTTGTGTTCTTGCCTGTCTTACCGGCATATGCGATCATCAACGGTGACCCTGTCGATGCAAAGGCTTATACCTCGTATGTTTCGATTCGTGGGATAAGCCCCTTTCCTAGTCAGAAAGGAAAGGAGGTTAACTCCTGTGGTGGTGTTTTGGTTGCATCCCATTGGATACTGACCGCTGCCCATTGCCGCCCAGTATATGAAGATTTAGATAGTCGAGAAGATCCGGTAGTAGTAGGGGTGCATATTCAGGAAAATGGAGCTTTTGCTGGGCGCCTCCGAGTGGTTGATTATTTCTTTGCTCCTGCATTACTGGGTAGCGAGCGGGTGGATGCTGCGCTTCTTAAACTAGACGGAGATGCCACCCAGTTTGGAGCGACGGTTGCTACCGTTTTGGAAGAACATTTGGTTGAAGGGCTACCTACGATCACTGTTGGTCTTGGATTAGGCATCACCGGAACACCACTCATGAGCTATGCCTCCCTGGTCACAGCCTTTAGCTATTGCGATAAACCTGCCGTGGACTTTGATCCGGATCATGATTTCTGTGTTGGTGTTCCCGGAGCCTCTCAGCGCACTGGCTATGGCGATTCCGGGGGGCCCGTGTATCTCAAGGCTGATGATTCTAATCAACCGATCTTACTAGGCGTTGTCAAAGGTGGGGTCAAGACCGGCGTTGGTAATCAGGAGAGTGAATACATCCGTTATACAAACAGTTATGTCTTATTGGATTGGATTAAGCGCTATGTTTCCAAATGAAGACAAATATGGCTTTAGTATGATTTCCCGCTGGTTCTATGCGTGTTAATTTTAGAGGGTCAATTCTTCAACTTAAGTTAATAGTGATTAAGTATGGTCAAGTTTTTGGAGCATATTTCTTAATTGGATGAGTTTTGACCGATCGGGAGTACGAGGGCCATAGTGAGCTTCTAGCCAGTGCTGCACAAAATGACGATGAAGTTTCTCTTGATCTGGTGAGCGTAATAGGTAACGTTCCATAAGCTCATAATACCCTTCACCATTATTCTTTGACAGCCCTGCATTTTCTAGAATTAAAATATAATCATTAATTAGTTTGATGGTGTTTAATCTTTCTCTGCCATTAAATAACCAGATACCAGCAGCACACAAAATGATTCCGATCATCCAAGTGGCTTCAGTAAATACAGGTATGATCCACTCAAATAGGTCAACCTCGTAAAGCAGGCTTAATTGTTCTTGCATCACCAAAATACCGTAGGTGCTCATGGCTCTGGACTGTTGGCCAAGAATTCGTAGTGGATGTCTGATAAGTTCTGGCATGTAGCTTAGCCATCGTGCTTCCTGATCTTGAAAGTAATCTGACCCTAGCAATATTCTTTCAGGAGCAACCCAAGTGGTTGGGTCAACTCTGACCCAGTTCATTAGCTGGGGATCAAAGACTTCCAGCCAGGCATGAGCATCACGACTATAAACTGCATAAAAGCTACCGACTGGTTGATAATCTCCTCCCAGATAACCGATGACAACTCGAGTATGGAAACCAGCAGCTCTTAAAATCCATGCCACGCTAGTGGAAAAATGTTCACAATAACCCACTTGGCGCTGGAACCAAAACTTATCCAGAGAATGATCCGAATAGGTACCAGGGTTCATGCTGTATGTGAATCCTTTTCTGACCTCTTTACGCAGCGCATGCACTATATGATTGAGCTTATTGCCCTTTTCTTGGCGAAGTTTACGAGCTAGCTGAGCCGCACGGGGGGCCTCTGTGGGATTAAATTCAAGATAACCTTTATCAGGCATGGTGATAGAGGGGTGCACTGAACCAAAGTGTATTTTGTAAGTGACTCTTTCTTTATTAATAAAACGAGCACTACCATCCTGCAGTCGCTGCCATTTGTGGGGCTTTAATTTGATAGTAAGAGGAAAGTCAGGCCCAACCATTCGTTGGTCGTGCTTCCTTTGTGGAAAAATTTTGTATTCTCCATGAACGATGCCTTTTACCTGTTTTGATTTTGCCTCTTTCATTTTTTGGTGGCGGGACCAAACCATTCCGTTAGTTTTTCCCAAGCTTTCGACTCGCCAGTACAGGTCTGAATTCAACCCCAAGGGGCCTTCGCCTAGAAAGGCTAGCTGATGGCTGCGGGTCAATTTCGCAATCTGACCTGGTTTCAATATGTCGCTAAGCCCGGTCTGTCCGTATCTGTATTTAAAGTTAATGCGCCAACTTTTGGTGAACTGGGGTAAAATGATAAATACGACGATCACTAGAGGGGATATTTGTAGCATGGTTTTACCAATGGTTCGGGTAAAACGGCGTAGATCAATATGTTGGCGATCAAATTCCTGAATGGCATATAGCATCCAGGTTATTACGATAAAATCGATGAAAACGAGCAGAAGAAGGAAATTGGTTTCCACGACCTGAGTTTGCAACATCAGTAGTAAAAAACATAAGACAAGTGATGTTTTATAGAGTTTGGTTTGCATAGGGCGGATCATACAGTAAAGCAAAAAAACAGTTGAGGTGATTTGAAAAAAGTAAAGGAAGGAGGCGGCTTTTTCTGACATCCCAAATATTACGATCCCAATGGCTATAACACCGAAAATAGCTGAATGTACATAGGGTAATTGGGTTCCCCGTCTGATGATGCCATAGGCCATAAACAGGCCTGACGAAGCGATGAACCAAGCTGGCAGAGAAATCCATTGATAAAATATAACTAAGCTTAGCTGCCATAGATACCATTTTCCTTGATCAGAATCCTCGGTTATTTGCATGAAAACTCCGCTAGTTTTCGCAGGCAAAGATATAAATGTTCCTGACTGGTGCCCCATGCCGTTTGTTCACCTGGTAAGGCCAATGCAAAAACATCGCCTTTCCGCGAGCAATCAAATAATTGTCCGGATAGCTGGCGCAATTTATCCTCATCATTTTCTTGATTACAATCGAACCAGCTAATCAGTTTGCGGTTATTACTGCCGTCTAAAAATTCTCTCACTACATACCTGTCAGTACGTGCTAAAACCTTCCAGTCTACACGATTCATTGATTCACCTTCTCTTAGTCTCCGGAAATCAGAAAAGTCTCCATCATTTCCAAAAGGATTAGTGGTGTCACCGTAATGGTTTTGACCTTCTTTGTGGTTATAGCAGTGAGCAATGTTGGGCTGAGGGTAGATGAAATATTCGCCAAGGTTTGAATAGGTCCTCCATGCCACAAATAAACCCAATGGAAAACGGGATTCTACCTGTACCCTAGGGATCGAGTAAATGCCACGTTGTGTCGCTCGCATATAAATACTGATTGCGCGGTTCTCGCCGATAACGACTTCAGGTAGCTGAATTGTAGCTATTTTTTTTTGCCTCCAACCTTTTTTTGAGGATTCAGTTAATGAGATTTTTAGAGCTAGATGGGCTTCTTTACCTCGGGAAGCGAATCGAATGGAGCATCTCAAGTCTGAGTTTTCTGGACCAGGAATAATTTTACAAGATTGGATTGAAAGCTGTTTTAGATTATTATTGCCTAGTACCCCAGAAACTAAAGTTAATGTAATAAGGGTTACGGCTAGGCCGTAAGAAATATCATGTCCATATAAGATCGATTGGGTAAAGAAGGCTAGGCATCCTGCTGCTAAAATCAAACCTTGGAAAGTTGGTACTAAAAAGATCCGCTCTTTAATTTTTTCTGTTTTAATCTTTGATGAATTCCGATCGGAAGTGATCTGCTTTACTGCAGTCATGATGCTACCACATCAATACCTGAATAAATTTCATCTAAAAAATCTTTCATGCGCTCACCATCTGGTGGATCTTCACTTAACAACCTGTGGTTCATAATACTATGTCCGACCTCCTTAATGTCCTCAGGAATCACAAAGTCTCTGTTTTGAAGCCAAGCCCATGCTTTGGCTGCTTTTAGAAATCCTTGACTCGCTCGGGTTGATAAACCTTTATGGTGTTCTCTGGTATAATGGACTATTTCTAAAAGATAGTTGATAACTTCTTGTTTACAATGCACGGCATTGATGGCTGCCTGCGCTGCTAGCAATTCCTCACCATTTAGAATTGTTTTTTGCTCTTTTAGTAATGCAATGGGGTTATGACCCTCGAGGATTTTTGTTTCAGAATCTTTGTTAGGAAACCCAAGAGAAATACGCATGAGAAAACGATCGACTTGCGATTCAGGTAATGGGAAAGTACCGTAGTTATCCCTTGGGTTCTGAGTTGCGACCACAAAAAAAGGTGAAGGTAAATTATGTTGCTTGCCGTCGATCGAGACACTTCTCTCTGCCATAGCCTGTAAACATGCACTTTGGGTTTTCGGTGTAGCTCTGTTTAATTCATCGGCGATAAGGAGTTGGGTGAAGATTGGACCTTCGTGAAAACTGAACTTATTATGTTGTTTATTAAAAACTACGGTCCCAAGAATATCGGATGGTAGGATATCATTAGTAAATTGAAGTCTCTTCCAATCAAGTCCTAGTAAATGAGCGAAGACCTTAACTAGTGTTGTTTTGCCAACTCCAGGAATATCTTCGAGTAAAAGGTGACCATCCGCAAGTAGGCAGGTTGTTGCCAATTGTATTTGTCTGGGCTTGCCAACTATTAGTTCATTACTAACTTTAATAAATTTTTGGACTTTAGACCTTAATTCCATAGTTAGCTCTTATGTTTAAGGTATTCTGCAGGATCGATAGTTTATCGGTTGGTTAAGGTAAATCATGAGGTTAAGAAAAATTGGGCTGGCTTAGCTGTTAGTACTTAGAGGCTTGAGTTAGAGATATGATTTAACTTGTAATCTGATTAGTTCTTTAGCTGTTGAGATAAAGGTTTTTTTGTAGAGATTGTGTTAGAATCCTGAAGTTTGATTGGATGGTTTGATAAGGTTTACTTGGGGTTGAGGTTAAATTCTGTGGAAAACCTTTTTTATATGATAGAGATAATTGACTTTGGTAGTATTTAAGATCTTATCGATCATTATATTTTGCAAAGTTTCCCTCTCAAGGGATGCCTAGAATCTTTAAGTTGTGTGTAAACGAGCTGCCAAGGTCTTTGTCGTAATGTTTATATAGCTATTCGAACCCAATACATAGTTCAGTCAGCACCGATTGCGCTCCCAAAAGAGGTATTATTGGAGTTTGTGCCTGCCAGACCTGGCAGGGGTGTATAGTCTCGATTATTATTAGAACCCCAAAGTGCAAATTCATCTGGTAAGCAATTAACCCAGTCGCCTCTAGTTCCCCCTCCATTGATAAAAAAACCATCAATGGTCTGCTGATTGCCAGTGCCGAAATCTATTTGCAGAAAAACTGAGTTGAACGTTATAGCATTTTGATTGCTATTTTCAGAAAATGGTGACGTAACCGGATTATCATTAGAAATCCACAAAGTATCTTGATTGAGGTCAGAAAAGGCCGCCCAACCCGGGGTTAGTACTCCTGTGAAGAACTGTCCCTTGTGACTGGCGGTAATAAATGCAGGAACTTCATTGTCATCATTACCGATAGTGCCTTCACGACCAAAAAAACTATTTTCTTGTTTGATGCCACCTTTGTATAGGATTAACTCCTCAATAACTGTAGCATTTTGTGCACATTCATCGGCATTTGAGTTTATATATAAACGGTATTGCGAATATCCTGGTTTAGGGTCCGTACTTCTCTGTTGTGCGTTTGCCGTATAGATACTATTGGCAAGGTTAATTTCGGGATTATCTTCGTTTTCAGGGTCCTCCACAGACAGTTGAACCTCTACGAAGTTGGCATAACCAATCAGTTGTTCTGGAGTCATTTCTTGGAGACTTGAAATAGTATATTCAACTGACCAGAAAGGGCTTTCCTGAATAACTCTTTGCTGGACATTTATCAGGTTTGTATTCGGGTTATCATAGCTCCATGTCATTGATCCGTCATCATCGTCTGAAGGTTCAAGCTTAGCTCCGGTGTCATCGGTCCACTTGCATGACACATAAGTAACCTTATTGTTGGGATTGGCTAAATCGCTATAGGCGCAAGTGAGAAAACTACCAGCAACGCTTACCGGCTCGTCAACCGGAACTTCAATTTCTGATTGTGTTCCGGTAATTTGATTTGTTGACTGACTGACCTTGCTAGGTGGCAATTTAGATTTAATCACAGCTTCAGCTGCTCTGTTGTCTGCTAGATTGGTAGCGCCAGTGCATTGGCTGACACTTATAGCCACAATAATAGTTTTGATAGCTCTCAAGGTCATGGTTGAAAGTTGTTTATCCATAGCTTTACCTCAGAAGAAGTCGAACCCCTTTATCGGCTCGGGCACCACTCAACTTAAAAAAAATAAAAAAATCGATAATTTAACAGTAATATCAATATCTTTTAACATTGATATATGTTGCTTTTTTAACGACAAACAATAGAGAGTGTCTGAAATACAGTGATTTGAATATAGCGGTCATTTACTCTGAATCTGCAGCCATTCAGTGTGAATCGATATGATCTACCCGATTATCAGTAGCTATTTCTATAGGGCGTTGACAGGCGTTTAGGTAATTGATAGCAATGGTCAATAATAATCAAAATAAGGAGTATCTAATGATGAAGTTGTCTACTGTTTCTTTTGCGGTTCGTTGTGCAATTCTTGCATTTGTTATGACTCCCTTGGTTGCTGTGGGGTTGTCAAGTGAAGGAACATGGCCTCCACCTGCTGATCATCCTCTAGGGGATATCCTGTTAAAGGATTTAGATTTTAAGGACCCAGCGCTTAAGGACTGTTTATTAGATTGGGCTAGCCGAGATATCACCCAATATAGTCGGGTGAAGGATGTGCGCGAGTTGAGTTGTTCGGGTAAAGGCATTACTTCTTTAGAGGGCATGGAGGTCTTTGACGATTTTATCATCGCTCTTGATCTAGGCGATAATGATATCAAAGATTGGTCACCTATCTATGGTTTCCATCATCTGGGGTCTCTATGGATTTTCGATACCGAAATGACTTGCGATCAGCTGGAAGAACTCAGGAATAATATCCAGAGATCTTGGATTGCTGGTATGAACTGGGATCTTTGTACGCGATAGGCTTTAGAAGAGCGGGTAAGGTCATTGCCTCTTCATAGGGAGAAAAGTAAGATTTTACACCGCTCTTGACCCTTCCTAGTTATCTTTCTATTCCCCAGACGATCCACTAGTAACTACCGGATAAATAAATTGACCATACAGTAGAGCCGTTTGCTGAGGTTTTTCGATCATTGGTAGATGACCACAATTCTTAAGAATGACTGACTGCGGGTTCTGCAGATAACGTTCAAAAACTTGGACAGCACTGACATCAATGATCTGATCATGATCACCCCATAGGACCAGAGTGCGTTGCTCAATCTTATTGAGGTGTTCCTCCATCTGGAAAGGTTTGGCTAAGATGTCCCTGCCTATTTTTTGATTAAAGGCTTTGTGTTTCATAGCCATACGTCCATAATGAATACGAGCTATCTTTGGGATGTTTGGAATTTCGAAGAAAATTAGCTGAAGCATCTTGTCATAATCATCATGACTATCTACCACCAACATGCTCTTGCCCGTGTTTTTGAGGGTTTTCCGATAAATACTCGGAGAAGGTGCGTTGACGCCAGCTGAGTTTAATAAACCGAGGGTTTTCACCTTNTCTGGATATTTAAGGGCAACNACTTGAGCAATATGCCCTCCCATAGAGTTNCCTAATAGGTGAACACGNCGCAGTTGNAGTTTATCGATAAGCAATGCAATTCGATCGGCCTGGGATTCAATATCATAGGAAGCNTTGGTCAGTCTCGAGCTCTCTCCAAAACCAGGGAGGTCAGGTATGATGATTGGGTTTTGCTTGCTGGTCAGATNTNNGGCAAACCTTAACCAATTATCTTTGTTACCACCATANCCATGCAGCATAACAACAGGAGTATTATTATTTAAGGAGNCNTGCTTTTTTGTNGANGTGTTTTCATTTTGATCATTGCTACGNTGATAATAGGNAATTTNNTGGTCNTCCAGTTNAGTAGTTNTGACCTTCAAGTTGCCTTTTTTCNNCTGATCTTCGNTCGCAGNATTTGTTATTAGTGCTGGAATATACCACCAAGCAGCTTCGCCAGCTAAAATTATGATTGCTAATATACGCAAGTATTTCATCAAAGACTCCTCTGAGGTCTGCGTGTATTAAATTTAANCTATATGATNACATANTAAGTTTTATCGTAAGCTAGGCTAGGATGCCATACTTTTTCTCGGTTAGTTTGCTGANGNCNGATAATANNTGCNGACAGCTCGTTTTGATATCGGCTGNCTTCAAGATTGTGNGTGTCTGGGTNNTTATAGTAATAATTTGGGGTGCTGNCGCAGAACTTTATTAGTGGCACTGATGACGACGATTAGAGAAGTCATNATTAAGCCAAGGCTGATTACCAGTGGAGCCAGCCAGCCAGCTTGCCAGCTNGCGTTTAGCACCAGAACNGTGAANACCCAGCTGGCNANAAGNCCCAAAACTCCGCCAAAAATTCCAGCACCAAGACTGAGAAAGAAAAATTCCCATAACACAGAGGCTCTTATCTGGCCAAAGGTAGCTCCGAGAATTTTCATCAGATTGCTGTCGGCTGTGCGGTATTTCACCTGATGATTAGCGATAGANTAGATGACAATNAGTCCTGCTAGTAAAGCAATNGCAGCAATAAAGTTAAGGATCCACAGCATTTGTTCNGTCAGGCTAACAACTTTGCCTACTACTTTCGAAACATCNATGATTGATATGTTNGGGAATTGTTTGACGATAGCTGTTTGTAGCTTNGTTTTTTCCTCAAANCCGATGCTTGGGATGACTGAAATAAAAGTCTTAGGTGCATCATCGAGGACCCCTGGCTGAAATTTAATCAGGAAATTAGGTCTGAAGTTATTCCATTGAACTTTTCGGAGGCTGACTACTTTCCCCTCGATGGGAATNCTCTGGACATCGAAGGTNATTTGATCCCCTAATTTGATNCCTANGCGNCGTGCATAACGAACTTCCAGTGANACTTCTCCTGGTTTTNCCGGATTCGCAGCCGGATCAAAAACATAGTCNCCTGAAAATGGACGCCCCTTGGTAAGAGTTTCGCTGGCGGTCAATTTAGCATCCCATGANAGGTTTACCCCTCTGTTTCTCATGCGAGCTTCTTGTTGCTTTTCGCGGCTGAAGTTTTGTTCGGTGTTTTTTTCAAAAGGTTTGCCGTTAATGCTCTTGATTCTTGCGCGCACGATGGGNGANGTATAGAGGGTTTCATTNCCCTGTTCTTTNATGAANTCCACCATCTCTTGTTTCTGATCTTCTTGNATATCAAATAAAAATAGCGACGGTATTTCTTTNCCGTTTGGATTGCCTATTTCAGAACTAAGACTATGTTGCACCTGAACAATTAAATTAATTAGAAGCGAGCCAACACTAAGGGCNAGAAAACCTGCCAAAGCATGGACTGGNGAGCGNCTGAGGTAGCGGAACGCAGTGCGCAATGGCAGTTTGGTNGCCATTTTTTGTGGNAGCTTTTTTAAAGCCAGCCAGCCAGTACNNATNATTAGGCCACTNGAGNCAGCCAACAAACCTACGAAAAGTGAACCGACAAACCANCTNTGAGCCTGCCATACNGCAGCTAAATAAAAAGTGATAGCCACAGGCAACATGCCTAAAAACTCGCGTTTCCCAAATACAGGAGGATAGTGACCGCTGGCCTCCTGAAATAAAGNTGCTGGTTTGATGTGAGAAATATGCATGAGCANGGGTAGACATAAGATNACGGCACCACCAGCACCGATAATAATGGTCAGGATAATACTGGCAAGTGGGAGCTGTGGNTCCAGCGGTAAGGGGCTTAGCTGTGAAATTAAGACTCCAGTCACGGGCAGTAACATTGAGCCNAGAGCCGAAGCAATCAANGCAGCCGCAAGGCCGAGGACAAATAATTGCATCATATACAGGCAGACTGCTTTNATGGGATCTAGACCTACNGCCATAAGAATGGCAATTTCCTTTGTTTTATAGCCTAGATAGCCNCGGAACAAATANGCNGCTCCAACNCCAGAGAGGAAGAAGGCTATTAGNGCAACTANNCCTAAATAGTCGGANAGGTATTGCAGNACCCGCGCTGTGTTTTCGCCTGAATGNTGATGACTGGTGACTCGCACTGCNGGNTCATCAAAAAGNGCATTGATTTTTTCTTCGGCCTCATTGGCATTNAGATCNGGNGGAAGTTTNAATAATACACCATGTCTAAATGTGCTGCCCTTGCGCATGAGCTGGGTGGCCTCTAACTGATTAGAGCCCATATAGATNCTNGGGGCNACGCTGGCTCCGGTCCATGACATNCCNATGTCATCTTCTATGACATCTTCAACGATGAANTCTTNAGCCCCNAGGCTAATTTTATCACCNATCTGCATANCCAGCTGGATCAAGAGCTCAGGTGCTAACCAAACGGANTTTTTTTCATTAATATTACGGACTGTTCCTGATTTTATAACTCCTTGTTGGCGGAGTTNTATCTGTCCATACCAAGGATGGCTGTTTTCGATGAACTTGAGTTCAACNAGGGTAGAACGGTCACCATNANTAGCCATGGAGTATAGCGTATAGACTTCNTGATGTTTTGNCTNTTGCCCNAGAAGGTCAANGACTTTGCTGATTTCCTCATCATTAATTTCGCGNCGGCTACCTATGGCCAAGTCCGCAGTNAGAAGNTTCTTTGATGCTCCTTGCAGGACTTGATCGAGATTTCTTTTGAAGCCATCAAGAGTGACAAATGCTGAGAGGCCAATAGCAAGGTTCAGCATAAAAAGCANACTAAACCTTTTATTGTTAAGCATTTCTCGCCATGCAAGCTTGATCAGCATAAGATACCTCGTTCCAGGGTCAATGTTCTTTGNCAGCGGTCNGCTAGATCATGATTGTGAGTCACGAGTACCATTGTCATCTTAGTTTCNGAGACCATTTCAAATAGNTGATCNANGACTAGTTTGCCTGTTTCTTCATCTAAGTTACCGCTAGGCTCATCAGCTAATAATAGCGATGGGCGAGCAACAAAAGCCCGGGCAATGGCGACCCGCTGACATTCTCCACCACTCAGTTGTTGTGGTCTGTGGTCTAGGCGATGACTTAGATTAACAGCATTTAGCGCACTTTCGGCTGCGTTCATGGCGTTCTTATCCCCAAGAATTTCTAGGGGTAGGGCGACATTTTCTATGGCTGTAAGGGATGACATTAGATGATACTGTTGAAAAACAATACCAAGCTTTTTACTGCGGAAAGCACCTTTTTCCTGTTCTGAAGCGGAACTAAGCTGGACATTGTCGACGGTGATCGTACCGCTATCGGGTGCATCTAGACCTGCCATCAATGACAGCAGAGTGGATTTTCCTGCTCCTGACTTACCAATGATGGCGACTACTTCCCCTTCTTTTACTTCTAGTTCCAGCTGGTTCAGAACGGGAATAACCGCATGACCTTGATGATAAGTTTTGGTTAGTTCTTTAATTGACAGAATCGACATAAATTTTCCTGACTTGATCATATAGGTTTTGAGACACTACTTTGTAGCCGGCCTCATTCGGGTGAATCCCATCAGCTTGGTTAAGGTTTCGTTCGCCGCCTACTCCATCGAGTAGGAATGGCATCAAATGAACATTATATTTTTTAGCCAGCCTTGGAAAAATAGCTGCGAATTCCTTAGGGAATTTTTTGCCGTAGTTGGGAGGGGCTTGCATGCCGGTTAGGATCACTTTGACTCCTGCAGATTGCATGAATTCAAGAGCGGCGGCCAATTTCTTTTCCGTCTCCTGCACAGAGATGCCTCGCAGTCCATCATTGGCACCCAGTGCATAGATCACCAAGTCTGGTTTCATCCTCTTGAAGTGAAACCTTAGCGTGGCCAGACCTGAAGATGAGGTAGCACCTGGAGTTCCTGCATTGATCACTTGCGCATGGGGCATGCCTCCAGCATGCAGTCGCTTTTCCAATTGAGCAGGGTATGCTGATTTTTTATCTACCCCGTACCCATCTGTTAGGGAATCCCCGACGCAAAGAATTCGAGGGCCTTTTTTAGGAGTGGGCTTGGCGACGGCTGTCGTTTGGGTTATCAAGCTCGTTAAAAAAAAATGGCTGATGATCGTGATGAAGCGCATGTTTGAAGATTGATAGGACATATTTTAATTCCCACTCAGGTTGATCTTTTTTATGATGATTGTTCATCTTTAAGGGCTTTCTATCTCCATAGTTTTTTTGACTAAGTGCTTGGAGAGTAACGGCCTCGATAGTTTTTGAGCCTTTGCAAACTTAATTTGACGATAGTTATCCTACACCTCTATGTGTGATGAAACAATCATCTTAGCTGCCTATAGTCGGTCTATATGAGTATACTATTGTACATTAAGGCGCTCTAAGTAATAAAAGGCGGCAAGAAAGATGATTTGAATCAAATAGCCGATCATCTCATGGAGTTGAAGAGGTGTGAAGTTCAAGCAGAGGGTGAGAAACTGAATTGGATAAAGAGAATCTTTGGCATAACGAGTGTTAATTCAAAAGTATTATCCGTCGATATAGCTCACCAAGCTGTTGCTGGTATCCTGATGACACTGGTAACCCCCATTGCGATTGTTGTGGCCAAGCAGACTTTGGGTGCAGGTGATATGGAGGCTGCATTTTTACAATCGGCATTGATGGTCGGTTTGGTTTTGTCTTTGTTCTATGCAAATTGGACGCAAAAACTACCTTTGGTGAGCTCCTATGTTTGGCCTCGGGTTTTAGGAGTGCTGCTTCTTTTTATTTTTTTCCTGGTGGGGCTGTTGGGTTATCAAACTAGTTCTTGGGCCTTTACGTTTCAGGTAACTCTGGCTTCTATTTTGCTGTCATTAAGCATGCCACAGTTGTCGGTGATTTATGGACAGATTTATGATCAGCAAATGAGGGGGAAAGCTGTGGCCACCACACGCTGGTTTAACCAGTTAGCTGCAGCATTGACAGCATGGTGGGTTGGCGATTACTTGAAAAATCACCCCGAATACTTTGCCTGGATTTATCTTGTTGCGGCCTTTTTGGGATTTCTAGTGTTGATCCCCATGGGCCGTTTAGATGTTCATTCTCGACAGAAGAGTTTTCATATTGGTTTGCTGACGGGCTTTCGGCTAGTTTTACGGGATAGAAATTTTTCTTTATTTTTATTATTCCAGTTTATGCTTGGTGTTGCCAATCTATGCGGCCTTTTTGCTTTCTATCTTTACATTAATAACGATGAATATCTTGGGCTGGATTTGCGGACGGCAGCATGGTTGATGGGAGGTATTCCTCCGATAGCAATGTTAATATCTGTTAGGTTTTGGGGCGGTTTATTTGATCGCATTGGTATTGTCCGTTATCGTGCGGTGACTAATGTGGTGATGGCGGTGGGGTTTATGATTTTTGTCATAGGCGGTTCTTCTCTTGTTGGTTTGGTTTTAGGTTCGTTTTGTTGGGGGCTAGGGCGTGCTGGTGGGCAATTGGCGTGGACTATTGGTATTCTAGCTTTTGGTCAAGGATCTCGCGCTCCGGTATATCTGCGTGTTCATACTTTTCTCACAGGTGTCAGAGGTATTTTTGCTCCTTTCTTTGGAACATGGGTGTTGGCAATTGGAGTCGGTCCTCAAATAGTCTTTTCTTGGTCAGCTTTCTTTATTTTTCTATCTGCAGTTTTGACGGTAAAATATGTCTCTGTTCCTAAGTCCTAGCCTAGGTAGTTTTTTCATGTTATTCAAAATAACATAGTGTTGATCTTGTTTTATCTTTGGAGATCAAAATGCAGCAGCGAGCGTACGATATTATTGTATATGGAGTCACTGGTTTCACAGGTAAGCTGGTTGCTGAGTATTTAAGCCATAATTATTTAAGCCATGAAGTTAGATGGGCGGTAGCGGGGCGTAATCGAGAAAAGCTGGATCAGGTTATGAAACAGCTCAACCTTCATGTGGATATTATTGAAGCAGACTCCACGGATGAAAATAGCCTTAAAGCTATGGCTGACCAGACTAACGTTGTGTTAACGGTTGTAGGACCTTATCTGCGTTATGGTGAACCGTTGGTTAAAGCTTGTGTTGAGGCAGGAACTCATTACTGTGATCTCACTGGCGAAATGCCTTTTATATTTGATATGATAGATAAATATCATGATAAAGCGAAGCAAATGCAGGTCAAAATCGTTCATAGCTGCGGCTTTGATTCGATACCTTCAGATATCGGTTCTGCATTTTTGCAACAACAGGCTAAGGAAAATCTTGGCTCCTTTTTTCCCAAAGTTAAATACTACGTACGCGCCATAAAAGGTACTTTTTCTCGTGGTACCGCAGAAAGTTTGATGGATGTCATTAATCTAGGCAAGGATCGGGAGATTCGGAAGCGTCTTGGGAATGTTAATGCTTTGACTAGTTTGCCTCCTGTCTATGGTGTTGACCAGAGTAGGCCTCTATACGATAAGTTTTATCGGAAGTGGACTACTCCTTTCATAATGGAAAAAATTAATAGCCGTATTGTCAGGCGTAGTCACTTTTTGTGGGATTGCCCATGGGGAGATGACTTTCATTATTCTGAAACTATGCTGGCTGGTGCAGGACCTGTTGCCTTGGTTAAGGCCAGTGTGATACAAGCGGCTGTTACTGGCTTTGCGCTGACGGCCTTGCACCCGACTTCACGTAAGTTGGCGTCAAAATTTTTGCCCGAAATAGGGGGTGGACCTAGCCCAGATATCATTGAGAATGGTTTTTTTCGGGTGGCTATTCACGGTATAGATAAAGACGGCACTCATTGCGCAAGAGTCAAGTTCAATGGTCCAAAGGATCCTGGCTATGGTTCGACGGCTATCATGTTAGCGGAGTCTGCGGTAGCTCTAAGTATTGGGGAGACTACGGCTCATTGCGGAGTTGGTACTCCCAGCGCTATGATTGGGACATCTTTGGTAGAGCGGTTAAGCCTGCGAGGCTTTGAAATCGAGTTTGAAACGTTATAAGTATCATTTGGTCGAGATTAAGTTAGCTTTTGAAGGTCACTTTTTTCTATGGTTGTTACTCCGCAGCAAGGAAAACTACTTGGAGTTATCGGCGGGTTGAGCTGGCATTCCACCCAAGAATACTATCGCTATATCAATGAGCAAGTAATTAAAGTATGGGGGGAGCAAAGAAACCCACGCATGATGATTCATAGTCTGGACTTTCGTAGGGTGTCTGACTTATTTGTAAAACCAAAGTTGGCGGTTGAATATATAGTGGATCATTGTTTAGTCTTGGAGAAGGCTGGTTGTGATGCCTTGTTGCTGGCTAGTAACACAGTTCATGTGAGCAGTTCTGTTATTGCCGATAAAGTAAACATTCCACTGTTGCATATTGCAGATGCTGTGGCAGACGATATGAAAGCCAGAGGATTGCAGCGGGTTTTGTTATTGGGGACTCGTTATACAATGACTTTACCGT
>PBRN01000218.1 GCA_002725955.1 Pseudobdellovibrionaceae bacterium | reverse complement strand
CATGATATTAATAACATCTTTTATAAAATATCATAAANTAANTTAAANACAATANATNTTCTTTAACACTCTATGAGTAGCAATTTANCAACCAANAGGCTAAAATTAATCATTTCAGTGAATTAACAACTTCANATCGAAAAAACAGCTNGGANCTNNTTTAAAGAAGTCNGAAACCATGAGAGGGCTAATGAGGGTGACTTGTTTAACTTNGTTATTTAAACCACTCAGNCTGCTCAGCTGGTGTGNANTGCTGTGCCTACTTGAAACGAAATCCTTTGGAGTAAACCTCGANAGGATTNGAAAAGCTATATTTAAAGTTCAGGTTGTATCTCANAACCCAAGGGCCAATCAACCTTGGCTGCATCGCCCNGCCAGGTCCAGCTCTGGTTCTGGCTTCTATATTGGCGANGGCCTNATCATGACCAATGCTCATGTCGTAGCACGNGGCAAATTTATTACCGTGCTTAGGGATGGGATCGANCGNGCTATTAGAGCAGAGGTCNAATATATAGCTCACGATTGTGATCTGGCACTTATTAAACCGATTGACTCTTCCGTTTTNGAAGGNCTNACNCCATTAGTNATGGGGANTATGCCACGCCTNCAGTCNCCNGTTGCAACCATTGGNTACCCTAAAGGCGGCGAACAGATATCNATAACAAAGGGAGTAGTTTCAAGAATTGGATATCGCAGGTATGTCCATTCCGGATANCANCAACATCTNTTAGTTCAAGTAGATTCTGCAATCAACTCAGGTAATAGCGGTGGACCAGTTCTACAAGGCAGACAAGTCGTGGGGGTCGCATTTCAGTCNAATATTACNGCAGAAAATACAGGTTATATTATTCCNCCACCAGTAGTTCAAAGATTCCTCATCGATGTCAAAGATGGNAAATATGANGGTCATCCTCANGATGGGATTTTCACGATGAAAGGGGCTACATCAAACCCNTCTACNGCAAAATTTCACCAACTACTAAAACCNGCAGGAGTCAAAGTCAGTTTTGTTGCNCCGTGGTCGTCAGCATATCAAATCATTCAACCTCGAGANATCCTNCTNAAAATGGATGGGTTTCCCATCGGAGTNGACGGTAAAGTNAACTTTCTAGGAGAGCGAGTCAGCTTTCATGTATTAAGCGACCTAAGNCAAAAAGGNGAAACTATCCCTATTACTCTCCAAAGAGGGCAAACGAAAATCGAGACTAAGATGACAGCCGGACCTTCGGCANAGCACTACCAGCCNNCAAATACNTATGGNATTAGNCCNAGGTATCTCGTGTTTGCGGGGATGATATTTTCTACCTTGAACCGGGACTTTNTGAAGTCATGGGGTAANCGCTGGTACCGTGATTCTCCNGCAACTNTACGCTACCTCAATAAATATTCGTGGTGGGACACCACTTATCAAACAGCATCTGACATCATAATCTTNANTGCACGCCTACCAGACAGAATAAATAACTGGTCAGATCGCTATCGTTCTCTNCCCCTAGAGTCTTTAAACCAAATCAAGATCAAGTCTCTCGCCCAGCTGGATAAACTACTTGAAAGCTCTTCNGAGAANTATTTCGTATTTAAGTTCTTCAATCAACCGGAACCTTTAATCATTCCATCTGCTGAAGCTCGCAGTAATCACAANAAAATCCTTGAAAAGTATCAGGTTAAACCAGAAAAATGGCTT
The DNA here is from genome assembly GCA_002725955.1 of Pseudobdellovibrionaceae bacterium. Classification (GTDB taxonomy): domain Bacteria; phylum Bdellovibrionota_B; class Oligoflexia; order Oligoflexales; family Oligoflexaceae. Next base: position 22,604 of record PBRN01000218.1, on the reverse strand, counting down.
CATCATTAGAAGCCATAGGATAATNACANTTAAAGATNGATGAGGACATAGATGATAAAAAAAATAATTTTATGTTCATTATTATTTAGTAATGTTGATTCGATATCATATGCAGGAAATATCGAAAANTCTGTCCTAAAAATTTTCAGNTTTACNCAAAGCCCGGACTATGACGCTCCATGGAACAAGAGACCGGTAAAAACTAANAAATTCCTTGGNACTTTGATCAATNATANACAAGTATTAGTAACAGCTAATGCTACCAGCCATGCTACCAGGATAGAATTTCAAAGATTTGGCAGCCCCAGAAACTGGAAAGCNAAAATAGTTTACAGGGATTTTAATGTNAACTTAGCTATNTTGGANCCNGAAGATCCTGCNGCACTGGCTGGAATGAAACCTTTAAGGCTCAATCGCAATATANAAGCAGGCAGAATCGTAGAAGTCATAAAAGGTAANGGATCATCTAANCCCTCATCCATCCGATCTCAGGTCCGAGAAATTAGCATTAGTAACTCTGGTACAGCCAATTATGGTATCGCTCTATATCAACTAGANGTAAATCAAGACTCAGGACTNGGTTGGAGTGAGCCTATNATATCAGACAACTTACTCACTGGTTTGACCATAGGTCAGCAAAAAAATATTATTTTTGCTATTCCTTCTTCAACAATANAAAAATTTCTAAATNACAGTAAAACACCGNAGGATTCAGGTTTTNTCAAACTATCAATCAAAATCAGTCCACTAAAATCTCCGTACCATAGAAAATGGCTAAAAGCAGAAAATTTTAAANATGGCGTCCTNGTNACACAAGTTGCTGAATATAGTTCTNTAAAAGGTTTAGTTCAACCTTCTGANATTCTNTTCCAAGTAGGCCNNCATAGAATTGATTCAAGAGGNTATTTTCAACANAAATTATGGGGNCGNACCCACTTTATCCANCTAATATCNAGATATAANGCTGGCGATCTAGTCAAAATNAAATTATTGAGAAATGGNAAAAAATTAGAAATCGAGCAAAAAGTGAAACGNTATGAACCCAATCAAGANTTAATACCAAATCGACCNTATGGNNAAGAANCNTGGTTGGTNGCNGGAGGATTAGTATTTCAAGAGCTCAGTCTNGGNTACTTAAAGAGCTGGGGAAACAATTGGATGCAAAGAGCCCCNGAGCATCTCATATATCTCTGGCAAAANCATAATCAGATNAAAAATCGCAGGCGTATTATTATAATTTCCCAAGTTCTTGCGGATGAGTCTAATCAAGGNTATCAAAAGTTACGAGANGTAATTGTAACATCAATTAANAACCAACCAATCAATGANCTNAGCGANGTTAAAANTNGCTTACTGGAAAATAAAANCGGTAAAAAGGTAAATACGATTGACCTCGANTTAGGCAAAGGACAAATCATACTATCACTGGANGGNATTGAANAAANACATAAAAGGATAAGAGANAACTACAGCATTACAAATACTATTGGNTTTTTGTAGATATTTAAGNAACNTCTAATTCTGCCNGCTGTTTATANGCNTGCCAACGATTNGCTAATGCAGACAAGCTNGCCGANGGTGTTAATCTTTGCTGCTTTTCCAGAAAGAANATGTCTAGAGCTGNTATTGCTTCANGTGACAAGACAATGGNATCTGCTAATTTAGCTTCAAGAAAATATTGNCCATCAATGAAGTAATTGCACAACTCTATTTCTAAATTTGCAGATACAATAAAATGAGCAATTTCNTTATTTATTTGNTCTATGAGCTCTANTCCTTCATCNNAANTTTCGATATGCTGAACTACATTAAGAAATGTCTCNATAATCTTATNCCTAAATATCTTATGNTTTATAANCTTGGGATCGACAATGGCNTTTAATATAATATCGCAATACAACNGAATCTGTTCTGCANTCGCAAACGAATGATCCGCCGTAGCAATATACATCCAAGCATCTTCAAAACTANCATGNCTAACATCCATNCACACACTCAAAATCATATCNGTATCACGAATNTTTCTTTTTTCAAANTGAGCNACATGAGCCATTTGAGCTGGATAGCCGACTACCTTAATAGCATCTAAAAANATNTTCTTTTCTTTCTCNGGGAANTTGTGGTCTGTNATATCTTTTAATTCCTTATAAACATAATAAGCCCTGAGGATAAAACCTANGGCNANATCTTTNTCACGAAAACCGGACCATCTATACATCTTAATAGTTTCGACCAAAGGCAAAATNTGNTTACCTTCTNTTAANTGATTCAACTGCAAGCCTACCATACTGAGAACCTGACGAGCTTCCNTNCTAGANTCATANTCACTTAAAACTTTTCGCCATGACTCAAAATCATAATATGANTGCAATCTTGGTATNAGTTGTTCAAATTTNACTAAAAANACGACAATTTCTGAATCACCNACNGGNACAGGTAANGCCTCTATAATTTTTGATAGNTANGGAGCTTCCATCATTANTTTTTTTCTAGCCTTATCACTTATCCATATAAAATTNCCTATACTCTTAGTGGTCTTCAAATAATCAAGAACTATCGTTTTNTCCTTAATAGGCATNTGAGANACATGNACAGAGTAGTTTATNTCNTCNCCNGAAACTTGGATTTTTTGNTCNACCCAATCATAGTCNANAAAAAAGAAAAGGGGNGTTCTTGATATAACNCTTCTTATTTTTTCTTCTTGAATCACCTCGTACAAACTAGGATCAAGAATAGGTAGCAACTTAAGTAAATTATTAACTCTTTTTTCAACCATCGGATTTACATCAAGATGAATAACAGCACATAGAGAAATCGCATCTATACAAGTATGGACAGTTGTTTTAGGATCTAAGGAACCAAATACCTGACTACCAATGACCCGCTTATTTATTAATGAATCCCCAAGTATCTGATGTATTCGAATTATAATGTCATCAGCTCTAATTTGACTAAATAAAATAGGTAAGGATCGATTAGCATCACCATTAGGATCATGGTCAATCATAAAATTTGAAGTCCGAACACCGATATTAGTATATAACGATTTCCTTTTAAAAAATCTTCGAACAAAAGAGGTAGCATCATTAGATGCCAATCCAGCAAGTAATGTTTGCTCCTGATACTTCTTTCTAAAACGCAAACTTAAGTCAAATTGATAGTATAAAAAAGGCAACCATAAGCTGGTAATACTTTGCATTGGAAATAGAAAATCTGCCTGCCTAGGAGCTCTCTCAAAAGTAGTAAAAAAAGTAGAGTAAGCATAAACGGAAAAACACAAAGTACTAATAGATTGCAGCCAGAAAAAAACAATTTCTTTATTTTTGAACCCCGCCCCCAAGAAACGGAAACTCCATGATTCTCGATAGGAAACTACTGATCTCAATGATAAAGAAAAAAACATTAATATACTGATGATAATTGGAGTAGATCCAATCAAAAATTCTCGCATAAATCCACTGATAAGCAAAGCTTCATCCGACAACCAGAAATCCTCATAGAAAAAAAAGACAAAGCCCACTATGGAATTTAGACCACCCAAACTAATAGCCACAATGAAACCTAAGTTATCAGCAATACGAACGAGATGGCATGATAAAGAAACAGCTAAAAATACGAGAATACTATTCGACAAAAAACATGTCACTTGATAGAAGCTTTCGTTAACTCCTACCGTGAGACGCAACAGTTCAACAACTGCTAAAATGGTAATCAAGGGAGACATCAGAAAGCTAGAGCCTAGAGTATCTGAACCCCGCTCAAAATTTACAAAGAAAAGATTACTAATAGTACTAAATAATGTAACAAAGATTATTATCGCCAGGAAAGTATTTATGCCGATATAGTTTTCAGATACCTGTGGTGAACGGATACCAAATTGAGAAGTAATGAGATAAAGCACACAGAATAGTACAAAAAGGCTAACAACTATAAGAGTATTTAACACCATGCGATGATTTGTCTGCTGCATAGTCCATCCGACAAGTTTATGCACTTACAAGATCTAATTTTTGACCATATTCAATCAAACATACTATACGAAAACAAGTTCCTAGATTTATCTCACTCTCAACCTCAATTTCCGCATTCATATCCTCAGCAATACCATGACATATGGATAGCCCTAATCCCGTTCCTTGTTCTGCATTCTTACTAGTATAAAATGGGTCAAAGATTTTTTTTAAGTGAAGTGGATCGATACCAACTCCGGTATCCCTCACTTCAAATACTCCATATTTTTTTCCATTTNTATNTATAACATCAGCACTAAGTTTGAGAACCCCACCATCAGGCATTGCNTGAAANGCATTCTGAACTAAGTTTAAGAANAGCTGNGTAACCTTATGCCGATTACCTTTAGCAATTAAAATTTCTTCAGGCCATGATTGGCTCACTTCANAATCTATATTTTTTTGACCAACNAANCCAAANCGNAACGCCGATTGAATTGCNGCTATCATATCTACATCTTCTAAGTCTTCTACTTTTTGNGTGCTCGGCTGTGCTCTCGCAAAATCCAGTAGACTTTCNACNATNGTACTNCACCTTTTTGCAGCCAGTTCAATTTCCTTAGCATCTTGAAATTGGCTACTNCCTGAATCCANCTCTCTTAAAAGCATTTGTGAGAAAATCAGNATGCCACCTAAAGGNTTATTAAGCTCATGGGCAATACCACCAGCCAGTAATCCAATAGAAGCTAACTTTTCACTTTGTAATAACTTNTCTTCGAGAAGTCGCTTTTCAGTCCGGTCCTGGTATATATGNAGGACACCTTCAACATNNCCNTCTGAATCAAACATTGGCTGCGAAGTAACTTCATANAANCGATCTGAAACGATCTTATCTANATCAAACCTNTCAGACTCAGCATTTTTCAATGTTTCCTGTATCTTACAGCCNGGGCANGGATCNGTTCGNTTGGCAAAAACCTNATAACATTTGTTTCCNATAATATTCTTNATATNACTNNCAGTNGCAGTNGACATCGCTTTATTAGTTTTGGTNACTATGAACTCTGCATCAATTGTCATAATTGGATCAACTAAAGCATCTACTGTGGCCATCCACCTCCGCTTTAGGTCCTCAACAAATTTCATCTTTTCTTTTTTGGGATTCGATGACTTCTTCATTTCGCTCCAATTCTCTCCGNNANANCGNTATCGGTAAATTCTTGAGAAAATTAAAGAAAAANTGANTTTNCCNTGGAGAGNATTCTTTNAAATTTATCGAAACTNGAAAAAGTGCAAAAAAAAAGCGCAACAAACAATGTTACGCTTTTTTAAAATNANTAANAAATNTTNTNCTTAGTGATGAAAAGACAACTCNGCGGAACTAATNTCCGTTTCTGTAATCTTGCGNAGCTTTTCAAACAANTCNTCCTGATCCTTNTCTTCCCCTGGGTTTTTCCAAACCAANGCATGCATCAGAACCTCATCCATATGCTCTACAGTCACCACGTTNACATCTTTCAAAATNTTTTTTGGNACCTCATGAAGATCNTTCTCATTTTCCTTCGGGATAATNACCTTCTTAATACCACCNCGATGAGCAGCNAGAGTCTTNTCCTTTAAACCGCCTATAGGCAAAGCTCTACCNCGTAGAGTGATTTCACCNGTCATAGCCACATCACGNCTAATAGGCCTCTTAGTCAAGGCACTTGTTAAGGCAGTAGCAAGACAAAGACCNGCACTAGGACCATCCTTAGGNATCCCNCCCTCAGGAACATGTATATGAATATCAATTTTTTCATAAAAATCATCATCTAAGCCTAAGAACGAAGACCTTGACCTTACATAACTCAATGCTGCCTGAGCCGACTCTTGCATGACCTCACCTAANTTACCGGTCAAGGTTAACTTTCCTTTNCCTGGTAAAACAGCAACTTCAGACAAGAGTAGCTCACCACCAACCTGAGTCCANGCCAAGCCTGTGCACAAGCCAATTTCATGATCAACACCNTGCAGACCAATACGATATCTTCTCGGCCCNAGATACTTATTAACACTTTTGTCTGTAACTGTTTCTGCTATTTTAATTTTCTNCGCATCCTTNNCTTCTGNAGACTTATCATCAGAAGCATCTTTTTTAGAGATCAACTTACTCATATGNTTNCGAGCNACNTTNCGGCANACNGNAGCAATNTCACGCTCTAGNTTTCGAACCCCAGCTTCTCTGGTATAGTATCGAACCAGCTCTCTAACAGACTTTGGACTCANGTTAACCTTTTGATCACCAAGCCCATTGTCCTTCAATTGCTTNGGAACAAGNTATTGCTGCGCAATCTGAACTTTTTCTTCTTCCGTNTAACCACTAAGGCGGATAACTTCCATTCTGTCCAAAAGCGGACCGGGGATAGTATCAAGNCTATTNGCAGTCGCCATAAACATTACTTTTGACAGATCGTAATCNAAATCAAGATAATGATCNACAAAACTATGNTTCTGCTCAGGATCAAGAACTTCCAACANNGCAGANGAAGGATCTCCCCTGAAATCTTGACTAAGCTTGTCAATTTCATCAAGTAGAACAACCGGATTGGAAGACCCNGCCTTCTTTAACGACATAATAACTTTGCCGGGCATGGANCCTATATAAGTACGACGATGGCCTCTAATTTCGGCTTCATCCCGAACNCCACCAAGAGATACCCNAACAAACTTCTTNCCAGAAGCCTCTGCAACACTGCGGGCCAAAGAGGTTTTACCNACACCGGGAGGCCCAACTAATACCAGAATAGGCCCCTTCAAATGATCTACTAAGCTGCGAACAGATAAAAANTCGACAATACGATCTTTTACCTTTTCTAGGCCATAGTGATCTCTTTCGAGCACCGTTTCGGCATGAGCAATGTCCTTTTTATCGTCACTATATTCTTCCCAAGGAAGAGAAAGAACAGTGTCGATATAATTTCTGACTACNGTAGCCTCAGCTGACATNGGTGACATCAATTTAAGCTTTCGAAGCTCTTTATTTAACTTCTCTCGGGCTTCCTCAGACAACTTCTTCTTNCTAATCTGAGTTTCAATTTCCTGCATCTCCGCCCGACCATCATCCCGGTCACCNAGNTCTTTCTGAATCGCCTGCATCTGCTCATTCAGATANTATTCTTTCTGAGTCTTCTCCATCTGACGCTTCACACGAGCCCGAATNTTTTTCTCGACTCGCATAATTTCAATTTCAGACTGGATATAACCGTANAGTTCTTCCAACCTTTTTGATGGGTTAGTTTCCTCTANCAGCCTTTGTCGATCCTCAAGCTTAAGATTACTTAAGTGGGCTACCAAGGTATCCGCCAATTTTGACTCATTATCAATCGATGCGATCGACAAAAGCATTTCTGGAGGAATTCTTTTATTTAAGCGGACATAGTTGTCAAACGACATTTTGACAGTTCTNACTAANGCCTCATTNTCAACACCCGGCACAATTTCTTCCGGAGTTTCCTCAGCCTCAACAAAAAAGAACTCTTCAGTCTGAAGAAACTTTTTAATTTTTGCCCGCTTCTTACCTTCGGCTAAAACCTTTACGGTTCCATCCGGCAGACGGAGCAGCTGCAGAATAGTTGAGATCGTTCCCACTTTGTAAATTTCNTCAGGNGAAGGCTCATTGGTTTTCGCCTTAATCTGAGCGGCCAACAAAATTTCTTTGTTGGCAACCATTGCCTGCTCCAAGGCCTGAATCGACTTTTCCCGCCCNACAAATAGTGGGACTACGGTCGACGGAAATACCAAGATATCCCGAAGAGGNAGAAGCGGAATCTGAGAAATGTTGGCTGGAATATTGTCCTTAGTCTCATCCGCCATAAAGTAACCTCCTAGATACAGTAATCCCTACCTTTTCCCATCCGGGAAAAGGTTTTATGATTTTGTAATGTAGTGGTAGCTACAAGAACTATTCTATCTCAAGAGGATCTGGGATGACAATGCTTTTAAATATTCATTAAATAGAGTTAGGTCGAAGAACCGTTGCCAAAGNTCTTCAGAGAAGCTTTTTCACTNTCTTGATTCTCTTTCATAGCTGCCATTTCCTCGGGTGTTCTNAGNTTTTTAATGGGATCACCCTGNTCACAAATTACNTCCTCAGTGATGACAACTTCTTTTACATTATCNTCACTCGGGAGATCATACATTATGTCCAGCATTGCTTCTTCCAAAATCGCCCTTANTCCACGAGCCCCTGTTTTTCTCTTCAAAGCCTCTTGNACCACGGCTCTCANAGCTCCGTCCGTAAATTTCAACTCAGAGTTNTCAAATTCAAACAATTTTTGAAATTGCTTAACGATAGCATTCTTTGGCTTGGTTAAAATCTCAATTAAAGCATCTTCGGTTANCTGNGAAAGGGTGCATATTACCGGCAATCGACCGATAAATTCTGGAATAAGTCCAAATTTAGCCAAATCACCAGTTGTGACTTGCCCAAGCAANTCAGANAGNTCTCGCTGNCTTTTAGTAACAATATCAGCTCCAAAGCCTACTGCTGACTTTTCGACCCTTTGAGCAATAATATCTTCCAAGCCGGCAAAGGCTCCTCCGCAAATAAAGAGGACGTTGGTCGTATCTACCTGCAAAAATTCCTGCTGAGGATGTTTTCTTCCACCNCTAGGAGGCACATTGGCAATCGTACCTTCTATAATCTTAAGCAAGGCTTGTTGTACACCTTCACCTGACACATCGCGAGTAATTGACGGGTTATCACCCTTTCTTGCGATTTTATCAATCTCATCNATATAACCTATACCACGTTGCGCTAACTCAACGTCATAATCCGCATTTTGTAATAAATTAAGAATAATATTTTCNACATCCTCACCAACATAACCGGCCTCGGTTAAATTAGTTGCATCAGATATTGTAAAGGGAACGTTCAAAATTCTAGCCAGAGTTTGCGCCAAAAGGGTTTTACCNCTTCCTGTAGGCCCAATAAGAAGAATATTNGATTTAGANAGCTCTATCTCNTCTTTCACCTGNTTNGCATCGATACGCTTATAATGGTTATGAACCGCAACAGCCAGAGTCTTTTTGGCTTTGTCNTGACCAATAATATAATCATCAAGAATTTTGGTGATATCTCTGGGGTTCGGAATCTTGCCACTAGTTGTCAGCATTTCTTCTTTTTCAACTTCTTCAGCTATGATGTCATTACACANCTGAATACACTCATCGCATATATANACGTTAGGCCCTGCAATGAGCTTTTTAACTTCTTTCTGACCTTTGCCGCAGAAGCTACAATGTAATCCGCTTTCCTTGCTGGCCATCTCGCTCTCCCCATTAAGTAGATATCATTCTGAACCCAAAATCAAAATGGCTTCAATTTAAACTAGCTTTTCTCTTCTTCTGATGCGCNNCTNGCNGCNCCNGACTTAATAATCTCATCTATCATTCCGTACTCTAATGCTTGCTCTGGAGACATAAAATTATCGCGATCAATATCACGNTCTACATCNCTAACATCTTTACCAGTGTGATGAGCCAAGATTTCAGACATTCTTCGNTTCATTCCCAAAATTTCTTCAGCCTGAATCTGAATATCCGTNGCCTGACCTCCAGCACCGCCAAGAGGTTGATGAATCATAATTCTTGAGTTCGGCAGAGCAGCACGTTTACCTGGGGTACCAGCAGCCAGCAGCCAAGCTCCCATACTACAGCATTGACCAATGCAATATGTCTTCACATCGGAACGAATGAGCTGCATACAGTCATAAATAGCCATTCCCGCAGTAACAGATCCCCCTGGAGAATTTATATAAAAATGAATTTCTTTCTCAGGATCGACACTTTCCAAATAAAGCAACTGGGCAACAATTACATTAGCCACTTCATCGTAAACCTGTGAACCCAACATTACGATTCGTTCGTTAAGAAGGCGAGAGTATATATCCCAAGACCTCTCTCCACGATTTGTTTGTTCTACTACCACTGGGACTAGTGCCATGTCGAACCCTCAAGATAGATTGTTGAATTTGTGCACACTTTCCAACAGCTTATACCAAAAGTATGCCCTAAAAATTAAGGTTATAAGATTAATAGACATCCTGCTCAATGACAAGATGCTTCATGCATTTGTCTTCGACCAATATCACGAGGACTTTAGATAAAAAAACCACGTCAAAGCAAAGCTGACGTGGTCGTGTGGAATAAAATCTATTATTATTAAGTTTTAAAGGCTCATAGAACCAATGACTTGCAGCTAAGCTTCTGTTTCTTTTACGGTTCCGTGCTCGATGACAAAATCTAATGCTTTTGTGAACAATAAATTTTCTTTAGCCTGAGGGCCAAAAGACTTTTTCATACTCTCAACTATTTTCTCGTCGATTTCGCCATTTTGAGTACCACCAGCCACCATCTTGCGGATATAGGCATCCTCATCTTCATCGCTAACCTCAAGCTTTTCAGTCTTAATAATTTCAGACAGCACTAAGGTGTTCTTTGCTTTCAACTTTGCTGCTTCTCTGGCTTGATCACGATATTCAGGGTTCTTTTTTGCTTCTTCTCGTTCTGCATCAGAAGGCCACTGCATATCATCAATCATGCTGTCAATGACCCGATCAACCATAGCTGGAGGTACATCGAATTCATTTTTCTTTATAATCTGTTCCAATAAGCTGGATTCCAATTGTTGTTTTTTGCTTTGTTCTGCTTGGTTCTCCAGCTGTCGGCTAACATTTTCTTTCAGCTGCTCCAAACTTTCCAAGCCTAAGTCTTTGGCAAATTCATCATCAGCAGCAGGAACCTTGAGGTCTTCAATTTTCTCGACTGACAGCTGAAAAGAATAGTCCTTACCAGCTATTTCTTTAACGGGAAATTCCTCCGGAACCTTAGAATCAACCTTCTTTTCTTCGCCCACCTTCATGCCTACAACAGCCGTTTCGATTTCAGGAAAAATATTATTTTTTCCTAACTCTATAGCCATACCTTGAGCCTTTAGTTCGGGAACCTCTTTACCATCTGCGTCAAAAGCAACTTGGCTAATAGTCGCTATGTTACCTTCAACAGCAGCAGCCCCGTCTTCAACTGGCTTAGTCTTTGCTTGACGACGTTGGAGAACCTCTATTTCCTTCTCGACAGCCGATGTACCAACAACTACAGGCTTGTACTCTAGGGTCAGACCTTTGTATCCGTCTATGCTAAGGGTTGGCATGATATCAATCACAGCACTAAAGGAATATTCTTTGCCTTCCTCTGGTAAATCTGCTGTTTCTAACACCGGCGCCGCCATCGGTTGCAAAGATTCACTTTGAATTGCAGAAAATAAGTGAGATCGAACTAAGTTATCAGCAACATCTGCAGCCACAGACTCACCATAAAACTTTCTGATTATATTGAGAGGGGCTTTACCAGGCCTAAAGCCATGTATTTTAGCCTTTCTGCGCACTTTCTGATATGCGGTATCAAAGGCTTTCTTTACATCTTCTTGGGTCAATTCGACCTTGATCCGTCGTTGAACTTTATTAACTTCTTCAACTAATGCTTTCATTTTGATTGTGCTCCTAGATGTCCGGATCTTATTTTGACCCACTAAAAAGTTCGCAGATTATAGATTAATCTGAGCATAATACCAGCCTTATTTACTGACTTTCTTCACTAATTTCACCTTAGATGCTATTTTACCTAAACTGATATATTGGCACAGTAATGGATCTTCTGATTTCTAAAGTCCCTAGGAATAGTTGTAGAGGTTATTTCATGAACCATGAAGCTATCTTGGACTCTCTGATCCAGCTTGAACCCCCTTTTATTACAAGAAAAAATGAGATCACCTCCAGGATTTAAATGCTGCATCAAAGCATGAATCAAATCTCCGTGATGCCTTACTACATCGAAGCAGCCTGTCATGCCCGTCGANTTGGAAAAAGTAGGGGGATCCAAAAAAATGNAATCCCACTTATCATTTTCCGTTAAACCTTTNANCCAAGCCAATACGTCNCNCCTNAGGAACTGATGCTCGGACANGTTTATNTNGTTATGCTTAAAATTATCCTGAGCCCAAGAAAGGTAACTATTNGACATNTCGATACTGGTGCAATTGTATCCACCTATNGCTGCGGCGACACTAACAACACCTGTNTAGCAGAATAAATTAAGGAATGTTTTNTCGCTAACATTNGCAGTAACTAATTTATGCCTCATGGGTCGATGATCCATGAACAGNCCTGTATCCAAATAATCAGAGAGGTTTACTAAGCACTTTAACTTGCCNTCTCTAATTGATATCCGTTTACCAGTTTGGTTTTGCTTCTGATACTGGTTTAGGCCCTTCATTAACTCTCTNGATTTCCATATTATTTTATCNGNANCCAAACCNAGNANATGAGATAGATCGCCAGAAATTGCCCANTCAAAGGATGCNTTTTCATTCTCATCTGNAATNCTNCCGTATCGGGANTTAATAACCGCAAAATCCCCATATCTATCTATAATTAANGGAAAGCTNGGAATATCTTGATCATAGAGTCGATAACTATCTAGGTGCTGNTTACGCGCCCACTTAGATTTCCAACGATGAACTTTCAAAATTCTGTTTTGAAAATCTTCTCTATNNTNAAGACTCTTNTTGAAGTCCATATACTGACTCTTTCACTCAAAGTNGNAAAGGTATGAGGGACTTAAANNTCATACCGAAGAGTAAGTACATAGACTATTTGGCTCGNCAAAACCATAATAAATAGATAGNGGACTAATATCTTATGAGTACGTAGTAAGTTATAATGTTAAGTANTCAAAATAATACAGATTGACATTGTTAAGCCTAAGTAAAGTGTTTTGATCACTCTAGGCCGGCCAAGCAACCACACTAGTTTTTAGANCATGAAACCATTGATTTCGGTAATTTTTTAAATGGAAAATAACCTGAATGACTTATGTAGCTGCTAAAAATANCCCATCTTTTTCAAAGTCGATCAAAATACTNGCTATCAAAGGCTTAGCTACTATCCCNCTGTTTANTAGCTCAAGNCTATTAGGCTCAGANGNTNTAAATCTAAAAGCTACCNTAGATAAACTGGGAACGATTCGAGGCCATGTCACTCATAATCAAAAAAATGACNCNTATCCTATCTGCTATTACTTAGCTTGGAATGATCCAANACANAACCGAGACTACGCTCTAGGGTATTCACCTTCGAATCAAAAATTTGATAGAAANCCTAAATCAAAAGGNATTATCAAAATCACTTCGGATANAAGTAAATGGTCCCAACNTAAACCNTGGTTAATAAAAGTAGAAAAATTANACAGCAAGTTATCATTCATNTCAAANCTTGCACCAAACCAAATCAANNCTACAAAATGGNTTATNGATCAATTTTATCCACAAATGCTTGAGCAATGNCCTAGCGAAAGNGAACCTTCAACTCACTATAAAATAAAGGCCATTCAGAAGATCTCCGCCAATATTACTATCCCTGATGNCACNANACTGCACAGNCCTGCTAAAACTTCTCAAAATAAGACCCAATGGAAATTAGCCATGATAGGCAAAAGGTTACCCTTTATCATTACTTGGGGGGCGAAAGTCACTAAGACAAAAGTAAATGATATTGAATTAACCGTTATTGCAGACAAGAAAAATCGAACGAAGCTAACAAAATATAGTCAGATATTTACTAAAGAGATTTATNAATTATTCGGAAATTCACCATTTAATAAGCTCATTGTTGTTGAAACTGAACAGCTCTTTAGCGCAAGAATACCAGGCATTATCTCTTTAAATAAGCCCTTGCAAGCNACNGGGGAAATAGTCCAAGAAGATTGGNTAAACTGGAGCCTATGGCAACTCGCCTATTTTATTAGCATTCANTGGATCGACCAAACNATCGTGATCNAAAATCCAGATGACCTCTGGTTTATGAGNGGTTTAGCGGACTTTGGAGCNTGGCGTGCAGTAAAAGCAGATGATAGAGTTCACAATTTATTTTCATCCTCACCAACTAACCCACCCCGATTTCATTTTCCTTTTCGACAAGGTCAGGATTTANTTGCCTTCTTTCTCACCATAGAAAATCCGGCAAATGAACTAGTAAATGATCAATGGGAATCGATCAAACCAATTAAAAATCAACACCCCCTCACTTATATTAGGCATTCACTTTCTCTCCGCTATTCATGGTGGCTGCTAGGTAACGAATCCTGGACTGCAATTCACAAGGATTTCTTGCTAGAGAATCGGCACAAAAAAGTTACTCCATCCTTATACATCAATTATCTAAAAAATGACTGTAAAGAAGAATCTAAAATAGTACTTAACCAGCTAGTTAAAACATACAAAAAATGGTGGCAAACTCCTAATTGGCCAGATTTTGCGATCTCAGACATTATTAAACATCCGAAACAGAATCAGCCCAACTGGCAAACGATTGAAGTACAAATTTCTCAACTATATAATTTCGAAATTCCAGTAGATGTACGTATTATAACTACAGATAATAAAACTTACTGGGGCAAAGCACAAAAAAAGACCAACAAATGGATCGCCAATATTGATATACAAGGATCTATTCAACAAGTAGACCTTAATCCCAATCGCGAGGTCTTTGATAATAATAGATTCAATAATTCCAATACTAGTGGGAGTGTGCACTTTTTCCCAGGATCCATGAATCAAATCGCAGATGATGGATATTCAGTCTTGTGGCTACCTTATGTAGCTCAGCTACCCGGAGAAAGCCTATCAGTAATGCTGGGTTTCCAAGTTTTGCGGTATGCTCAAGCAGGTCTCACTGGTTTTTTTTCATATCAGCCCGAGACTAAAAAAATCGGATACAATACGTTTTTTTTAACTAACTTCCCTAAAATATCAATGGTAGCCAAAACCTCCATCATCGAAAACTTTGGAATTGCGACAAATGGAGAAAGGTTATTCCTAGGAGATTTTATATTTAGTCCATTCTATGCCAAAGAACTTAAGTTCGAAATCGCAACGGCTTATACAGATAATCTAGAACAACCTTCCTTAAGTCATCCTACAGTTGGAAGTTATCTTAATTTCCAGAATAAAAGCGATCACTGTAACTATAGTTTAACCGGCGGAGGTAGCTCCATGATTGGAGCAAATAAACAAGATTTCTTTTATCAACAAAGAATCACTTCAATGGATGTCAACTGCAGGATTGGTAAATTAGATATAGAAATTCAAACATTCTCTGCCTCAATTTTTGGGACCGATACTATTCCCGACAATGTAAAGTTTCTGCCACAAGATGTCACTGGCGCTCGTATTCGAATAGATCAACCTACCCTACCTCCAGTTGATAATATTATGACTATTGGAATCGATGTACTATGGCCTGCTTACCTACCACTACCACCTAACTTTTTAGCACTCCCAAGAGAATCGCGCATCCGCATGTTTTTCGATAAAGGCCAAAGCTTCGACAGAACAAGCCAATATGCGGATGCTGGAATCGGACTATATATACCATTTGGCTCTGATATCGTCGGCAAAAAATCCGTTTCAATCCTTCAATTATCTATACTGGGAGTTCTATACAAAAAATATAACGATGAAGACTTGGGCGAGCCCGGGATTCTCTTTGATTTCTCAGGAAAAATCTAACTGAATATTATATAAAAGGAATCTCAAGTGACTCCTGCTTTATCTAGTTCATCTAAAATTTTGCAGTATGTAATAAATCGAGAATAATCTTTGCGCCTTATCTTTAGACCAATTTGACCTTCGCCAATTTTGACAAGACTTACATATTCTTTCATCTGTCTAAAGTAACCAATTGAATCTTTCCAAGTTGAAGTATCTTTTCCCTTCTCTTTACCTGTGGCTATAATCTCTTCGAATGGAACAGTCACATAATCATATCCAGATTCATCTTGATATTTAGCAATAATGAGACAAATCGTAACAAATGACTTGGGGAAACCGCGATCATCGGGAAAACTTTTATTAAATTTAACTAAAAACTTAGTGAACCTTTCGAGAATACCTCGATTTGGGGTCATCAAAACATCTTTCTTATAGTTATTCTTTTTCAACGCATAAAAGCCAGACAAAACAAAAGTAGCAAGGATATCTTTTGGGATAGCGGGAGGAATTTTTAGAATTTCTGCTATTTGATTTTCAGCCAAGTCTCTTTCCAAGAACCACTGTTTTCCCTCTTTGTATCCTTCTTTATGCCAAATCAAAGACAACACACTAAGACATTTTAACAGGTTGTCCATGGGAATCCGCTCACCATGAAGTTCTTTTTCAAGCCTTTGCAATTTTTGATTGGTATCCCTTAAACGAGAACTCAATGAAGACATTAAAGTAACAAACCATTTAGGTACCTGTTTTAGAACCCTCAAGAAATCTTCGTTACTAATACGAGTCACCTCTGTCTGGTCTGAGGCAACCTTTGCTGATGCAGAACGAGGCTTTTTATCAAACAAAGCCATCTCACCAATCATACCACCCGCTTCGATAGTGGCTAAATGAACTTCAGTGCCACCCTGCTCCAAATAGATCTGAATTTCACCCTGACGAATGACAAACATTCCATCAGAACCATCACCCTCGTGAAAGAGATGTTCTCCCTT
Source organism: Pseudobdellovibrionaceae bacterium (assembly GCA_002725955.1). Taxonomy (GTDB): domain Bacteria; phylum Bdellovibrionota_B; class Oligoflexia; order Oligoflexales; family Oligoflexaceae. The sequence continues at coordinate 6,078 of PBRN01000218.1, read as the reverse complement.
ATTTAAGATTTCATTACCACCGGCCAAAGAGACGATTCCTCTTAACTTACAATATTTTTCTCAGTAAGAGGATGATCGGAAAAAATATATGAAGCTTGATCATAATCGCCTATCGAAAGGCTACCTAACAATACAACTACCCATATTCATTTATAGATAGTTACTTATTGTTTTTTTACCTAACGTGAAAGTCGACAGCCAGTATGTCTTCCATAATGGGCTTAATATACTCTTGAACGACTAATTTATGCGCCGGATGATCTATATAGGATTCAAGCACCTCTTTACTCTCCATTCTCACCACCAGAGCCTCATCATAACCCTTACTGCGATTCGTAAAATTAGGACCCACATTCACCCCCAGAACTCCGGGAATCTTTCCTTTGAGAGCGACAAGCTCCCGGCGCATTTTGGTTTTGCTGTCTTCATCAGCCATTTTATTGAACTTGATAAGAACTATATGCTCTACCATTCCGACTTTCCTCCAGTTTTAGGGATATAGCTATTTGATCTGCTTCATTATTTCCTTGTTTTCGTGAAAATTGGCAATGAAGCTACGTTAAATGGCCTATATCAAAATTAAAGGTCATGCTACGTGTTTTTTTTCTTATCTGATGAATAGATCCAGTCTAATTTCGACTGGTGAGAAAGAGGTATTGAATCATGCCCCCAGAACTTTGATATTTCGGCAATCCGGGTCATCATGTCTGGAAAAGTTTTCAACCTTAGCAATCGGGGTTCAAAAAATACTTCAGGCAAACTACTACGCCAATAGTTCCAGAGCATCTTTATTCTACCTAAAACCTTAGGAGGTAAGTTTAACTGTTCAGGTTGAGTGACCCCCCAATAAGCACCAATCATAGCAAATCGGCTCTGCCACAAGTCGGCATCACTGCCGCAAGTAACTGATAATAAGCCATTTCTCAATAAATCAAATAATGCCAACTCATCTTCGGCTCTGAGAAGATTTAACGCTGCTAAAGTCCCGAGACTCCAACGAAGGACTTCAGCATCAATCGATTGGGTCTGACCTGATTTAAGCTCCCAAAAAATCCACGGATTACGCAATGCTCCGCGACCAATAATACATGCTCCTAAAGTCGTTATAGGCTCGAGTAATCGTCGATAATGTGATGCGGAAAAAATATCACCGGAGCCAACAACAGGAATGTCTAAAAATTCAGAAGCCACCGCTACGGCGTTCCAATCTGAATTTCCACCATACCTTGCTGCCCTAGTACGTCCATGAACCGTAACACGTTTGAGCTTATAGGGTTTTAGGACCTTTAACAAACTAGGAAGCTCATCACTATGATGAATTCCTGTTCTCATTTTTACTGAAACAGATTCCGGACCCAATTCAGACATCAACGTTTGAATGAAATGATCTAAACGTTCTGGTTCCGCAAGCAACTGACTACCTGCTCCCCCTCTAAAGCAATTTGAGGAAGGGCAACCGCAATTCAAATCAACCCACGGAAACTGATCTAATAAACGATCAGCAACACGCAAAAAAGCATCTGGTTTAGCTGCCATAACCTGAGGAATGACAGGTTTAGGAATTACGTCAGCGAGCCGGCCTTCAGGATAAAAATCCATTGGTATTTGATGCGCAGGCCAGGTATCGGTGACCCTCAAAAAAGGGGTACCTAAAAAATCAACCTGGCCAATTAACTGAAACCAACATCTTACAGATAAGTCAGTAACCCCTTCCATCGGGGCAAGACCAAACTGCAACCTCAAACACCTTGCTCTTTATCTGCTTTACGAACACTTCTTTGATTTGCAGGTAAAATCTTCTTTCGCAGCCTAATAGTCTCTGGAGTGATTTCTATCCATTCATCATCATCAATCCACTCAATGCATCGCTCCAAACTCATTTTCTTTGGAGTATTCAGCTGGACGATACCATCAGATGAAGTGGTTCTAATATTAGTTAATTTCTTTGGACGGCAGGCATTAACGTTCAAATCATTTTCTTTCGCAGACTCACCAATGATCATGCCTTCATAGAGCTTGACCCCGGATCCAAGAAATAAGCTACCCCGCTGTTGCAACATATTCAAAGCATAATCAGTAGTATCTCCTGACCTGTCGGCAATCAAACAGCCCACCAAACGATGAGAAATAGCACCACAATGAGCTCTATAACCTACCGCTTCCGAACTAATGAGTCCTGCTCCCCGAGTCAAAGTCAAGTAATCTGAATGAGTACCCAGTACACCTCTAGTAGGAATTTCTATACTGAGTCTTACTCTAGGCTCTGTGGCATCAGCAGAAGTTACATTTTCATAAGCAGACAAAACACCTTTTCTCTGCTGAAACAAATTTGTGACATCTCCAGTATATTGCTCTGGCAAATCAAGTGTTAGCTTTTCAAAAGGCTCTTGAACTTGACCCTTATCATCTTTCTTGAATAAAACATTAGGCCTACCGACCATAAATTCATAGCCTTCTCGGCGCATGGTCTCAATGATAATGCCAAATTGAAGTTCACCACGCCCCATCAGATAGAACTGATCAGCTACCTGAGTATCTTCCATAGCTAGGGCAGGGTTAGATTTGCACTCTGATTCAAGCCGAGCTTTCAGCTCACGGGATTGGATCGCTTTACCTTCCGAGCCAGATCGAGGAGAAGTATTTATAGAAAAGATCATCCGCATTGTCGGAGATTCGACTTCAATCCGCTCTAAGGGAGTTATCTGCGGATCCGCAACAACGGTATCGCCGATAGTAAACTTCTCACTACCTGCAATCAAACCTATATCTCCTACCGATAGTTCCTCTGCCTCTACCTGCTGATTGCCCTGAAATCGGAACAATCTTGTCACTTGAAACTTTTCCGTTATAGCCTGACCATCCCCATCAATTCCATGTCGATAAATCGTCTGACCTTTTTTAACCGCACCACTTTGCAAGCGGCCCAGAGCAAGAAAGCCGACGAAATTATCGTAACTTATATTCGAAACCAACATCTTCAAGCCATCATGGCTTGGATCTGGGACAGGTATAGGGGCAGGCACTTCTAAGATAAGTCTAAATAAATCATTTAAATTTCTTTCACCGCCCCCTGAACATAACTCTGGAACAGCATTCACATCAGAGGTACACCAGCCCTCACGCGCACAGGCATAGACAATCGGAAAATCGCATTGTTCATCGTTGGCCCCTAATTCGACAAATAAATCAAAGGTTTTATCTACAGATTGGCTAACCAAGTCAGTTTCTGCGCATTCAGGACGATCTACCTTATTCACACACAGAATTATTTTCAGGCCTTTGCGTATAGCTTTCTCAAGTACGAATCGAGTCTGAGGTAAAGGTCCTTCGGCCGCATCAACCAATAAAATGGCACCATCAACCATATCCATGATCCGTTCAACCTCACCTCCAAAGTCAGAGTGACCAGGTGTGTCGACAATATTTACTCTGGTATCATCTAGATTGAAGGCAGCATTTTTAGCTGAAATGGTAATGCCCCTCTCTCTTTCTAGGTCCTGACTATCCATCAACCTTTCAGCTACATTTTCATGCAGGCGAAATGTCCCAGACTGTCTGAGCAGAAAATCTACTAATGTTGTTTTTCCATGATCTACATGGGCGATTGTACAGATGTTTCTTATTTTCAATGACATGAGAAAAAAGATCTCCTAGATTGCTGATACCAAGGGCAGGATTCGACCGAAGCGGGAGACTAACACATTAGATACTCTAATAGCCAGAATTACCTGGTAAAAGTACTATGTAGTATAAGATCCCTTTAATGTTAGTGCCTTTGACTAATCCGAATTACAAAAAGTTTGAATGAAATGCGCCATATTTTCAGAAGACACCAGCTATTCTTACCTCTGGGCCTTAATTTTGTTCATCCATCCCGCACTAGAGACGCACTGAAACACGAAAATATATGCACAAAAGATGCCACATATGTCCACTCGTTCTTTACAAAACCTTAGTTTCACACCTAGCCAATTGACACGTCAAAATTAACATACACAGTAATTTCTAGCATTTTTGAGTTATGTTTTGACAAAAATAAATAAAATCGATTACAGTGATCGAAATAAATATTTAATATTCGGTCTAAGAATCATGTTTAATAAAAAGCTAAGTGTCGTCATTTTAGATGATCATCCCGTTGTTCGGGAAGGATTGCTTTCCATTATCGAGCTTGAGCCTGATTTACAGGTTGTTGCTGATAGCGGGCATTCTCAAGATGCAGCTAGTTTAGTTGGTAAACATTATCCTGATGTTTTAGTGCTTGATATTCAAATGGATACACTAACTTTCAAACTAGCGAAGCACATCAGGGAGACCTATCCAGAAACTAAGGTCTTATTTATTACTGGGTTTGATACTGAAGAAAATCTAGCGCATGCTACAATTGCAGGTGCAAACGGGCTGGTTTCAAAGCTCGAAGGGGCAAGGGTCATTTGTGAAGCGATTCGTAAGGTATCTATTGGAGAATCTTATTTCTCTGCGGTCGCCGATAGAACAGCGACAGCATTGCCTGCGGCCGAAAAAATAAGAGAGCCTTCTATTCAGCATCCATTAAGCCCTAGGGAAGTCGACGTACTAAGATGTGTGGGTCAAGCGATGACAGCAAAAGACATAGCGAAAGACCTTCATATCAGCGTAAAAACAGTGGATCGACACAAGGCTAACATCATGGGCAAGCTCAGCATGCGTTCACAAATCGAACTTGCAAGATACGCCATCCAACACGGGTTTGTAGAAATCTGAATAAAGCTAACAGTAATCAATCGACGTTCAACCGTCGACTATTACCGCTGATTTTCACCATCATTACAAATCAGATGATTATATTCTATTTTTTAGGATTTTTTTTCAGTTCAGCCATCAGCAAATTAATCTTTTCGAGACTTTGTCGGATTCTTTGCATACGCTGGGAAAAGTCCTCTTTATCATCTTGATTGAGATGAGGGCTTCCTTTTACTTTGCCATCCAAATGACTTACGTGCAAAGGCAAACGACCACGGCTAATGTCTCTTTCAAATTCCTTTTTGGATCTGAAGGCATTAAAATCGAGAACATTTCCGTTCTCACTACTTGTATCTTTCATAAAATCTACTTTCAACAACAACTATATTAACAACAGGAAATCAGGGGGGGAACAATTTTTCAAAAAATAACTTATGTTTTCAGACGGTAGGATCGAATAACGCCTTTATTCGATTTGGTTCTTTCTTTTCTCATTCTATCGAAATTTTCGGCATTCTTTCTCATTATTTCGACAAAAGACAATTCTTCAGTGTTTTCTTCCTCGACTACTTTTCGAGTGGCTGCCTTTGAGTCAAAAATCGAAACAACCTTACCTTCATTTTTTTGACCTTGATCAACAGAACTATCTTGCATCTTTTACCTCCACATTTTTCTTCAAGAACAGGATCAACAAATTTCTGTTAGACTTAGGGTATTATCCCTATTCATAAAGAGAGCAAAGACTATGCCAGTGGAGAAATCAAATTGAAGTAGAACACGCTCTCTATTAACACAAGCAATTACAGCTAATTATGCTGTTGACCCCTGATTGCCAGACACAAACTTAGTACCATATTTACGACAAGTGTTTAAGGGCTAAACAAAGGTATTTGAGTGGTTTTGACCAAAAAATCAATTAAACGCCATCATATCAGTAGGATAGAGGGCTTAAAAAATGTTTTTTTTTACCGTAAAGGACCTTCACGTCCGATCAAGCAACAAACAGAAACCGACAGCAAACCCTATATGCCCCTCAGAAACGGCTTCAGTTCAGCCTTTGATTCGACTCAAGCTCTTGGAATATTTGAAAAATACAAAACTCATGATCGCTCAAGTAAAGATTGCATAGGATGGGGGAGTCATTTTAGAAGCTTTAAATATACTGGATACGGAGACTTTGCCTTGGTGATAAGTATTAGTCACCCTGAACATCTTAAAGAAAACAGCCCAGATCTGCAAAAATGGAAAAACTCTATTGAAACTATATCAAAGATAAAATGCCCACTTATTCCCCCTATTAAGCTACTAAAAACAACAGAAAATCAATCAGCATACATCACACCTTACGGAATCGAT
>PBRN01000217.1:147-7962 GCA_002725955.1 Pseudobdellovibrionaceae bacterium | reverse complement strand
GTATACCCATGCATGGGTTGGCTGGGGCAGGTACGGAAAAATTTCTGAACTTAAATGGAGCCATAGTGTTGGCAGTCAGTCCCCTACCCTTTTTGATTTGGCCAGTTTGACTAAGGCAATTTGTACAGCCCCGGTTATCGAACTTTTAAGTCGAAAAAACCAAATAGATATAGACCAACCAATTGGTGGGTTACCTATTGATCTATCGGTAGCAGAACAATTTAAATCCATCACTATTAAAGGCTTATTGACGCACACGTCAGGCTTACCCGCATGGAGAAATCTATGGTTAGGAATCCTATCCAAAGATTTTAAGATGAATCCGCAAGCTGATAAATGGCCTGTTTTCTTTAATAGCTTGCGCCACTGCTCACTTACTTCAGATAAGCCTCTATACTCTGATATTGGTTATATTTTACTCGGTTATATTGCAGAGGCTTTGAGTGGACACAGCTTAGATGAAGTTTTTAGAGGTCTTGTAGGTGAACTGGATAAAGATATTAGTATTTTATTTAGGCCTTTGGATCATAGACCATCAGAGGAATTAATAGAAACGGCTTATTGTCCGCTTCGGCAAAGAAGACTTAAAGGAGAAGTTCATGATGAGAACTGTGCATCTATGGGAGGGGTATCCGGTCATGCAGGTCTTTTTGGTGACGGACAAAGTTTCGCTAAATTGCTGGAATACATTTTGTCTGAGCAATTATCACTGACAAGAAATAAAACCAAAGAAAACCCTTTAGGGTTTTGGGGGTGGAGGCCTGGAGAAGATGGAGATGAATGCGGCTTTGGTGGGCAGAGTTCATGGGGTCATTTGGGCTTTACTGGCACGGCTTTTTGGGTTGATCCAGCAAAGAGTGCGTATGGGATTTTGTTAACCAATCGTGTTTATTTTCAGCGAGTCAATCCCGCAATGACATCATTTAGAAAAACAGTTTTCTCATTATTATCACAACTGGCAACTTAGTAAGACCATATCATGAGTGAATCACCCCACATCGCAATTATTGGCCGAGGTATTGCTGGGCTTTCGGCTGCTTTTGAACTTGTAAGTAGAGGGTTCTCTGTTTCTTTGATAGGGCCATTAAGAACAGAACTATCAGCAAGTCATGCTTCTCAGGGGGTTCTAAGTACTAAGGGCCATTTATTGGCAGAGTCCCATGCTTTTAGAGCCAAAATGCATGGCCAATTAACTATTAAATCATGGTTGGCAAAAATTGAGAAAATTACTGGAGCTGAAATCCGCAAAGATTTTTCGGGGGTCTGGGAATATTTTTTCTCTGCAGATGAGTTTGCGACTATAAATAAAAGGGTTCATCGCGGAGAGTTTTCTGGTTGCCATCGGGGAAAAGTTTCTTCCAAAGAAGAGTTTTATAGGGATTGGTACGGTAAAAGACTATTTAAAAATGATCCAATAGGATCTCTATTTTATCCTTCTGATTGCTGGTTCGATGCTCAGCAGACGATGTCAATCATGGAAGACTATTTTGTCAAATCCGGAGTTACCATTCATGATCAATGCGTTACTGATTTTTCAGTGAAAAATGAAAAGATTATCATTCAAACGAAGCTGGGTCATGTATTTGCGGATGAAGTAGTTATTGCTGCAGGCTTTGAATCCCAGCAGCTATTGTCGAAGCTTGAACTACCATTGGACTTAGTTCCCGCAGCTGGTCAGGTAATAGATTTTCCACTTGTGGATAAAGTTGCTGATCGAACTTTTGTTAAAGGTGCCAGTAGTTTTTCTGTTCATTGTGACCGACTTAGATTTGGGTCTATTTCAAAAAAAACAGAATATTACGGTAGTTCCGATAAGTTGGCCGGTCGTTTGATGCTTGTGGAACAACTTGTGGATAAGATGGGTATTAGTGATGAACTTTTTAATGATTCGGAAATCGTTGATTTGGTGGGTATACGCGCCAGAACCAGAGATCGTTTACCTTTGATCGGACCAATACATTCTGAACGTTTAGGGCGCAGGGTCTTTGTTTTTACAGGGCTGTATAAAAATGGATTACAACTAGCTCATCTCTGTGCGTTTCAAATAGCAAACATACTGCAGGGCATAGATGGTGTTTTTTCAATCGAGCCATTTTCACCATGCAGATATTCCTAAGGCCTAGAAATTAAGGTAAGCTCCTATATAGATTTCAGCTCCAAATGATGATTTTGAAAGAGCAATAGACTGCTCTAAATCTTCGTCTGGAGTTATATCAGCTAGCTCGTCTTTAAAATTTTCTTCTGTACTGGTATAGGTTCCAGTTGGTGAGGCACTCACGGGAACCATTAGTGTCAGGGAAGGAGAGAGCCCAAAGCTACCAAAATCTAAGAAGTATTGAACCCGAAATCTTAAAGATATTGTGGTGATTCCCGCACCACTTGCTTCTGCAAATAAGCTACTGCTGCCGTCTCCTTCAGATATAACGGCACTTTGCATTGTCATTGATAATAGGTCGACATCTAAACCTGATCCCAGAAGTATGGAGCCAAATGATAGGTAGTTAAAGTCTATAAAGAGACCCTTAGAATCACCTACCTGGGTTACCTGAGCGTACTTAGTAAGGTCATTGGTATAGTTTGAATCGGCATTGAATTCTTGATAGGTTCGTGTTCTTAGTCCGACCCCTAACGAGTAGGTGCTTATTGGAATATCAAACTCAAAGCCAAAACCAAAAAATGATTTATTATTAAACCCGTTTTGTGTCCACAGCGATGAGACGCTACTTTCTCCGACTGCTGGTTCATTAAATGCAACCTTCTGAAAGGCAGCAGGTGTTATCGCTGATAAAACGTAGCTCACTTTTAAGCGGTAGGGATTATTTCCAATTTTATTTGATGCCTTTTTTGCACCTTTAAGGGTGGCGGTCATCCCTTTTTTAATTTTTTTAATCCTTTTTTTACTGACTTTAACGTAGGCCTTGTTCTTTTTGACTTTAACTATTTTGCCGCATCCCACTTTCTTGCCACTTGATTTGTAAAAACATATTCGCTGTTTTTTAGATAGGCCTTGCTCGCTGCCCTCGTCGATCGTGACTTTTCTTCTTTTTTTAGAAACTTTTATCACGGTAGCAGAATACAGGTCACTGCTTAATCCAAACTGGAGAAGAAAAAAGATGATTATGTATCGCATAGAATTCACAACAAGCCTTTTTATAGTTTTGTTAAGTTGGCATAGCGCCAGTCATTTGAACCAAAAAGGAAGACAATATCGGAACTTTTTATTGTTTTGTATAAATAGGATTCTAACTTTGCAGTCAATTTGTAGTCCCCTTGGGCAAGTAGTTCTAGCTCTTGTTTTGGTATCGATGCTTTACCACTGCTTTCTGGAAATCGACATACGATCTTATTGAATTGGTTTGAAATATCGATATTGATCCAGCTATTTCTTGTTACGTTCTTTGTGACCCATGAAAACTGAATCTCGCTTGAGGTTAAGGGAATTTTTTCTGGCAGCTTATTTAAGCTATTATTTTTTAGCCGAAAATCTTTGCCTGTCTTGATATTAAGAGTATCGATATAGGCCGGTGGCGAAACTGAAAAGCTTCTATCCTCCCCTTCTATTGTGGCAGAAAACTCCCAGTTTAATGAAGTCTGGAGGTACGAGAAATCATGGCGCATGGCTTGTTGGTTTTTTGTTAATTGGGCAGAGCCTTCGGCAAACCCGCTGGTCTGTATATTTGAAAATGAGCGGTTTGCATTTGACTTAAAAGGAAACTCTAAATTTTGGTTGGAACAGCCGAGTTTACCCTGCACTTTCTGGGATAATTCATAGCTATTAAGAGACGAGTTGAGATTAACAGATGAAAATTCTGTCGTGTATTGAGGAACAACTGTTTTAGCTAATATCAATCTTTCGGCACTAAATGTTAGCGGCGACTCCTTTATCACAAAGCTTTTAGCTACGCTTTTTGATAAATCAGGTGGCCATAGCAGAACCCGTACCCCATAACTTGTATCAGGATAAATATTTTCTAGACGTATGACTATTTCATTATTTTCGGGATTATGATTGCACTCAATACTAGATGGATCTGAAATTAGGGGCAAAACATTGTCGTCCAAAGACCAGAACTCTAAGGAACATTGAAGCTTGGTCTTTGTTGGGAAACTGAGGACTGCAGAGGTACCTGTTGGAGATCTCTTAAAACTCAATCGCGATAGGTCTACCAAATTATCTGGGACACTTGATTCTAGTATCTGTAATCGGTGTTCTTTCAGCTTGCAGGAAGGACTCAACAAGACAAAAGATGCGATATTTATTATTATTATTATTGCCTTATACATCTGCTACCTAAGCGTAGAGTATCATAACTTATACTATGCCCATATGTCTACTAACCATTCTAGCAGGTACGACAATATTATAGTAGTTCGGGATAAGGAATTTTTAACTACAATGGATGAACTATCTTGACGATTTTTGTTGTCAAATGTAGGATAACCTCCCGTCTGGATATGGGTTTCCTTCTTTAATATGAGCCATTCCTAACATCAATTTGATCATCTGTAATTACATCGGAAGAACTAGTGCGTAAGCGACACAATACGAAGTTTATATTTGTTACCGGTGGTGTTGTATCATCTCTTGGAAAAGGGATTGTAGCAGCAAGCGTTGGTACTTTATTGGAATCCAGAGGTCTCAAGGTTACTTTAACAAAAGCTGACCCCTATATTAATGTGGATCCTGGTACAATGAGTCCATTTCAACATGGGGAAGTTTTTGTTACAGATGATGGAGCAGAAACAGACCTTGATATAGGCCATTATGAAAGGTTTACCTTAGCGCGCTTGTCGAGAAAAAATAGTTTCTCGACGGGACAGATATATGAAAAGGTCTTATCGAAAGAGCGCAGGGGCGATTATAAAGGGGGTACTGTTCAGGTTATCCCTCATGTAACTAATGAAATTAAAGAAGCCATTTTTGCGTCTGCACAGGGTGCCGATATTGCCATTGTTGAAATCGGAGGCACTGTTGGTGACATTGAAGGTTTGCCTTTCTTAGAGGCTATAAGGCAGATTAGGTATGATTTAGGGGATGAGAATGTACTGTTTATTCATTTAACTCTTGTCCCATGGATAAGTGCAGCTCATGAATTAAAGACTAAGCCGACCCAGCATTCAGTCAAAGAGTTGCGTCAGCTGGGTATACACCCTCAAATATTAGTTTGCAGGTCTGATAGATCTGTACCAGAAGATCTGAAAAAGAAGATAGCTCTTACCTGTGATGTAAAAACCGAATGTGTGATTGAATGTGCAGATGCCGATAGCATCTATAAAATTCCGATGGTGCTGCACAATCAACAATTAGACCAAATTATTGTGGACCAGCTAAACATTTGGACGAGATCTCCTGAGTTGGCTGATTGGCAGAGTATAGAGGATTCTCTAGAGAATCCTAATGATACAAGTAAGATAGGTGTTGTTGGTAAATATACAGATGTTATCGACTCCTACAAATCNATTAACGAATCTCTGATTCACGCNGGTATATCGCATAANGCTAAGATATCNGTCGAATATATTGATGCAGCNACTATTAATTCAGACAATGTTGGGTCAATTATTTCCAACTTTGATGGGGTTATCGTGCCNGGTGGNTTTGGNAACAGGGGNACNGAAGGAAAAATCACTGCNATACANTANCTGAGAGAGAATAATGTCCCNTTTTTNGGNATTTGTCTCGGTATGCANCTNGCTGCAATTGAGTTTGCTCGAAACAAATTGGGNATAGAAAANGCTACNAGTGCCGANTTTGATCAAGATAGTGAATCTCAAATTATTCANCTTATGGATGAACAAAAAAATGTAACTAANATCGGTGGGACAATGAGACTNGGTGCNTANCTCTGTCATGTTGAGTCAGGCACTAATTTNCATAAAGCATATTCGCAAAATTCCATATCNGAACGGCANCGACATAGATATGAGTTTAATAATCANTATNGGGANNTATTNACTAAAGGGGGCGTAGTTTTTTCNGGAGTATCTCCGGATGAATCTTTAGTAGAGGTTTTAGAAATTGAAGATCACAAGTGGTTTGTTGGCTGCCAGTTTCATCCTGAATTAAAAAGTGGTCCAAAACGACCCCACCCTCTGATTCGNGACTTTATTGGAGCTAGTTTACAAAAAGGCTAATTTATTTATGACNGTACATACTCAAGCCCAAGTTATTGGNTGGGCCAGGCAGGCGATNAAAATAGAACAAGATGCTTTGTCTTTAGCTTCCGATAATATTTCGGGGGACTTTGTTGANGCTGTAGAATCNATAGTGAACATTGAAGGCAAAATNATTTGCACTGGTATGGGTAAGTCNGGTCATATTGCGAGAAAAATTGCTGCTACCTTATCGAGTACGGGNACATCTTCATTCTTTGTTCACCCTGCTGANGCNCTTCATGGTGATTTTGGTATGATTACGGAACGTGATGTCCTNCTTTCGATAGCNTTTGGTGGTGAAACNCGAGAGGTTGTTGAAGTGGCNCGNTTTGCCAGGAGGCTCGGTAGTACTGTAATTTCGATTACAGGTAATACAGCTTCGACGTTAGCAGGCCTTTCAAGTTTTGTTCTAAACGGNAGNGTATCTAAAGAAGCTTGCCCTTTGAATCTNGCTCCTACTGCATCTACCACTGTAGCTTTAGCTTTAGGAGATGCGTTAGCGGTTGCTTTAATGAGAAGNCGNGGTTTCGAGGANCAAGATTTTGCAAAGTTTCACCCAGAAGGCAGTTTGGGNCGCAGATTGGCTATTGTNCGGCAACANATGATTCCTGCTTCNCATATCGAGAGTATGAATCATGAGGATGACTTCCATNCTATTCTTGAAAAAGTNACCCAAGGTAATTTNGGGATCTGNCCAGTTGTAGACNCAGCTTCNGGAAGCTTGCAGGGTGTGATTACNGATGGCGATATTAGGCGGGCTATGCTTCGTTATGAAGGTGAAGTTTTTCANATGAACGCTGGTCAGNTNATGTCTAAANAGCCAAAGACAGTTTGTGCTAATAGTCTTGCAGTAGANGCTTTTGGNACAATGGAAAAAGCAAGTATTACAGCATTAATGGTAGTATCTGCTGAAGATAAAAATCCATTGGTAGGCATCATTCGGATGCATGATCTCTTAGCCGCAAAAATCGTCTAATTCTATATAAAGTGTTACCCTANGTTTAGGCTTTTTTACTGATAGAGGATTAAATTTTGGGTAAAAATATACTTATCGCTTTATTCCTCATTTCTTTTATTTCTGCGGTATTTGCGTTGATNCTTCGTGACGAAAAGCTCCTTCGTGAAAATGTNGANCAGACCNTAGGTAAGCCTCGGATAACNTTAGAAGAGTTNACGATGTTCAATTATTCNGGGCATAAAGTTCGTTCNACTATTTCTGGTGATCTAGCTAACTTNGTTGANCCCAATGTNGTTGAAGTATATGGGAANATAGTAGCNATGAATCATACGACGACAAATAAAGANTCNCTNCGAGCGGGAACTGCCCTAGCCTANTATGATTCAAATGGCATCACAGAAATAATGTCNGGNGCTCCTCTGNTAAAGGCTGAATTGTCTGATAATGTAATAATAGNGAGTCAGGANCGTACNATCACTACGAGATATGCAGAATTNATCCCNNCAACAGAAATNATTCAGTCGGATATGCCNGTNAATTATTCGGCGCCGGGTAAGAAAATCAAAGGGGAAGAGGGTTTTACTTATCGANGGAAAAAAGACAANCTAGTGATTCGGGGTCCTATCAAGGGNGTTCTCAAAGATGAAAAATAGTAAGGTGTTGGNNGCGTNTCTANCNATTNTGCTNCTTTATTCNACTGC
>PBRN01000217.1:0-142 GCA_002725955.1 Pseudobdellovibrionaceae bacterium | reverse complement strand
TAGGAGATTTAATCGATGATGCGGANGAAGATGCTGCTCCGATTATCAAAGAAGAAAGTGAATCAGATAAAATAAGTAAAGAAAAAAAAGAAATAGAAAACCGAACTAATGACGGAAAAAGTAAAAAAATCAGAAAAAAAGT
>PBRN01000216.1 GCA_002725955.1 Pseudobdellovibrionaceae bacterium | reverse complement strand
TCTTGGTACCCTCCCCCGCTGGAGCCGACGCCAAAGGAACTCTCTACATTGCGAGTAACGGCAATGATTTTCGCAATAGCAAACCATTGCAGGATTGGAACCTAACCGGTGACACTATCAACCTGGGCGCTGAAAAAATAGGTTTTGCCATGGGCAGCTTTGTGGTCCCTAACGCCAGCGCCGAAAATACAACAGGTAAAGTCACCGCAGCTGGCACCGGCAAAGTCAACGCAACTGGCACCGACAAAGATCAGGACCAGACTAAATTGTTTTATGCGGTTCCGGTTGGCCATGATGCTGGTGGTCATGGCACCCATGTGGCTGGCATCGCTGCCGGTAAAAAATTGATTCAAAATGACAATGATCAGACTCTGGCAAGAGGGGTTGCCTCAGAAGCCGAAATTCTATTTAGCAAAGTCTGCCTGTCCCAAGGGGGCTGCGTAGACACTTCCTCTGCCATGGCAGACCTAGCTAAACAGGGAGCAGAAGTGATTAATCTGTCTCTTGGGTTTTTATCGCCGGAAAATGATGGCTACGGGGTTTCAGCAATCCTAACCAATCGTATGACCGAACAATATAATGTTCTCTTTGTCCGCTCCGCCGGTAACAGCGGTCCGGGGATCAACACCGTAGGTAATGTCTCTTCCGCAAGGCTCGCCTTGTCCGTGGGAGCCACCGCCTCCAATGAAAATGTCCAGCGGGTTTATCAAAATGCTGGCGCTATTGATCCGGAAAAAGTAGATCCCAACGATCCTCTTTCTGACGCTTTTGTTACTGACTTTAGTTCTCGTGGCCCGACAGCAGCTGGTGGTTTTAAGCCTGATGTGGTGGCCCCCGGGGTATTGCTCAGCGCCCAACCTCTGAACCAAACCAATGGTCAAGCACCGGGCTTTGCTGTCTTTCAGGGAACCTCCATGTCTGCACCGGCGGTCACCGGCGCCGTGGCTCTGTTGTTAGATGCAGCTAAAATCTATAACAATCGCTACCCCCAAAGACCATTACCAACCGATGCCATCACTTTAAAGCGAGTGCTCATGACATCAGCGATGCCATTCAACGTTCATCGCTTCGACCCAAGCCTGGAACCAACGAAACAGTATGTTCAGGGCAAATACACCTGGATCGATCAGGGGATGGGGATGGTGAATCTACCCCGAGCCTGGGAAGTATTGAAAGCCGAAAGAGACCAGTTAATGGCCAGTCCGGTTTACACCGACGATAAAGGTTTGCGCCGAAACATCGCCATCGATTACCAGGTCAGGATTCTGCGGACTAACCCTAATGGCCAGGTCTTCAACGGCACCCGAGCTGCGGATGAGCCTAAATTCGAAGGCCTAAAAGGCAAGCCCGAAAAAAGGTTCGGCCGCGGGATCTGGCTGGACGCCAATGAACTCACCGAGAGAGTGGATGTGCAAATTGCCAGGCGCCTGCCGTCTTCAACCCTGGGAGCCGCCTATTACGGTGAACTGTTGCAAAAGCTTTATACCAGCGGTGACGTATTCAAATTAAAAACGATCTATCATGGTTCTTCCAGCCAATGGCTGAAAGTAGGAGTTCTAAAGCAAGCCCAGTGCTGGGATTCTCCGGCTTCAGATGAACTAACTGTTCTTGGAGCAGGCTCCAGCGACAATGACCAACAGGGTGCCTCAGGTCAGTCGGAAAGCACACTCCATATTTGCACGGACTTAAAAACGATTAAAACTTTACCAGCAGGAGATCATGGGGCGATCATCTCTGCTTACCGGTATGACCGCGACTCAGGCACAGTGGAAGCAACACCTGCCTTCCGCATCCCGGTTTACCTGACCAAGCCCCACCAAACCCTGGCAGGAGACACCGCTTATGAAGTATCCGGAACAGTGCGTTCCNTGGATATTGCCCGTCANTATGTAGAAGTTCCGAAAGGGACTTCATCAGTGACAGTANAAGTGGAAGTCCCTTTCCATAAAGGGGNTGAAATGGATGAAGACAGGGACTGTTCTCTGGTTATCGCCGATGTGTTTCAGGGAGGAAACACCCTGGTGGCCGGCAGAGATTCATGGGAAAACAAAAGGACCTTTGCTCAAAACTGCTCGACCCTGGGTAACCTAAAAATTTTGGATAAAAAACTGGCCACCGCCACCTACACGGTGATGGATCCTAATCCCGGNATCTGGAACATTGTAGCCACTGGCTATGGCCCGTTTGCTATAAGTCAGTACAAAATTAGAGTAGATTTTGCTAAAGCNGAAACNGACAAAAAAGAAATCCTGTTGGACCAGGATAACCTGCTCAGTGAAGTNCAAGTTAAAATATCCGGATCCAATATTACTCCGGACGAAAAATTATCGGCATTGGAACTTCAGGGGTTAGAGAAGAAGCAACAGATCACAGCCATCAAGGGTGATGTGGATGTGCCGAGTCCTGATGGGGATATCTTCTGGAGTTTTCCNGCAGGGTTTAAAACTGTAAAAATAAGCACAACCCTTGCTGCTACAGCTGATCCAAAAACAGATTTAGATTTAACCATCCTTCTATGCTCAGATCAGGATAGCAGTAACTGCAAACCAGCCGGCAGCAGCGGCAATGCCACTTCTGATGAAACAGTCACAATTCCGGTTACAAGCGGCAGCTATTTCTTAGTNAGGGTCAATGGCTATGCTATCCCTGATGCCGACAAAGCTGATTACCTTNTGTCACTATTATTGACCAATGANCTAGAATCGTATCCAACTAAGTTGCAACTGGAAGCGGATGATAGCTTTGGCATCAGCAGCACCATTGCCAAGAATTCCCCTTATCTGAACTCTGATTACTTTGAGACTAAGGGCTTTGACATCATTGGCGACTTACGCATCCGCAACACCAGCAACCAGAATTTGTTGCGGATTCCAGTGAAGGTCCAGTCCCCTAGTAAACTTGCTGATGAAACCAGCGAGGAAGACAATGGTAAGGAAGAGGAAAATAATGNTGAGGAAGAGGAAACTAGCGGCGAAGAGACAGACTCGACGCCACTGGCGCAGCAATAACTCAGGTTAGAGACAGCATTTCTTATACTTCTTGCCACTACCACAGTGGCAAGGATCGTTTCTTCCCAAATTCTTGTGCATGTTGAATACCTGTGCCACCGGCTTTTTAGGCCCACAACAAGGAGCGCCAACTTGGCATTCTTCGTGAGCGGTATCGTTAGTGACTACAGCTGAAGCAACTTCGGCATCATTCTGCTCTGAAAGCTCTTGGTTCATCTTTATTTTCCTTCAGTTTATAAAGAAATCATCAGTTTAATGATCTAGTTTTATTCAACCTTTCNATCCGGCTTAAACCAGCGTCAAGTTNGGTACCTTTATCACATCTCAATATAAAAAAATAATAAATATGTAAACATCTAATATAAATAACTATATTGGGATTTCAAATCCACTCTGGCCTTTTGATTTTGATGCCAGTATCCTCCTACACTTCAAAAAGTATTTANGACGACGGACAGCCTCCAGCTAGCTGAGGCCCGNAGATATATTGAGTTGTTCAGGAGGAATCCATGGCCATCAAGCATCTCTTCGATGAGAGCACTAATACCCTTACCTACATCGTTCACGATGAAACCTCCAGGGATGCNGTGATTATCGANCCGGTNTTAGATTTTGACTTTGCCAGCGGCAGGGTCAGCCNNCAAGCCATCACCCGGCTGAAACATTATGTGAACGAGCAGGGCCTGCAGGTAAAAATGCTGCTGGAAACTCATGCCCATGCCGATCATTTTTCTTCGGCTCAGTTTTTGAAAAAAGATTTTCCCGGGACAGTCACCGGCATTGGTGCCGGGATTAAAANGGTACAACAAACCTTTAAAGATTTGTTTAACCTGCAAGCNGACTTTCCAGTGGATGGTTCTCAGTTTGATCATCTCTTCAACGACGGAGAAAAAGTAACTGCCGGCAGCCTTAGTTTTACCGTGATCACCACCCCCGGTCACACTCCCGCTTGCTGCTCCTTTCTGTTCGATGAAGGTTTATTCACCGGCGATGCCCTGATGATGCCGGACTTTGGAACNGGCCGCTGTGATTTCCCTGGNGGTTCTGCTGCCGATTTATACCATTCTATTCATGAAAAATTATACGCCCTGCCCGATGACACCAAGGTCTATGTGGGGCATGATTACATGCCGGGTGGCAGAGAGTTANCGTTTGAATCATCCATTGGTGAACAAAAAGCTAAGAACACNCACCTAACCCAGGGTTGTTCTTCCCAGGACTTTATTAACTTCCGTGAAGGACGAGATGCAAAATTGAATGCCCCTAAATTGCTAATGCCCAGCATTCAAATCAATATCGATGCCGGGCACCTGCCGGCTNCGGAAGCCAACGGCACAGCCTACCTGAAGATTCCAATCATGATGGATGATGCCTGATTTAAATCATGAAATAAGAACGCAGCCACAAACCCAGCATACTAGTGTAGCCCATGGTTTTATGAGCGATCTTACCTTCTGGATCAATAAAGTAAAACGTGGGATAGGCAGCAACCTTGTAGGCTAAGCCCACCCCGTCATGCCCCAGCAGCACCGGCACCTTGAGCTGGTGATTATCGGCAAATTTCCGAACCGCCGCTGGCCCGCTATAGCTCAGGGCCACAGCCAGAACTTCAAGATCATCCCCAAAAGAGGCTTTCAGATCCTCCACATTGCTGCTGGTTAAATCACACACNGAGCACCATGGAGCAAAAAAATAAACCAAAGCTGGTTTGGCCACAGCGNCCCCCTGGCCCTGCGGGTNCCCCCCTAAGCGGTGAGATTTACCTTGCAGATCCACCAGTTCAAATCCAGGCGCAACCCCATCATCCTCCGACAGTAGGTTTCTGGTTTGCCACAAACCAACCAGCAGATAGACTCCAACCATGACCCCAACATTGATCAAAATTTTCTTTATATTCTGAGGTAGTTTCATAACTATCCTTTCTCAGCTAAATCAATANACGAAAAAAGTTGAGGATGGTGCCTCAAAATATTTTTTCCCGAATGTCCCAGAAGTACTTTTTCTTCCTTGCGATGACAAACATCGGCATCCGAAAATGATCCAAATAAGAAATCGCATCATCCGCATTCTTAATGGAAATCTCGGTTCCCGGTAAACGCTGATGCATCCGAATAAANTTATAGTAAAAGGCTTTGATCTGCCCATGATTCTCAAAATAAAAATACTCTTTTAACGCCTGCGCATCCACATCATAATAGGCTACTTCCAGTCGTTCTCGTTTTTTCTTATCATAGCTTTTTTCAAACAGCATCGTATCTGGCCGCAGGATATGAGCATCTTTTAGTTCCATAGCTTTGCGCAAACGGGCATCCACATCCAAAATCACAGCATCACACTGATGGCAAACCCGGGCCGCAATATCATTCTCAGCACCACAGGCCTCGCANACTTTAAAGCGGAANCGATAACCACATGGNTCCACCTCAAAGGTATGGGGATCCTCGTGGGCCCCCTGGCATTTACGGCCATAATGTTCCACCACCTGCCCGGCCCCATCCAGAATCCCCCAGAACTCATTTTCATGGCCACATTCAGGGCAGGGGATCATGACGATTTCAGAATCTTCATTGGGTTTTTTCTCCCCGACTTCCGGATCAAACAGATCATGATCCAGGCCGGTGTAATCCAAAATCAGACAATCTTCCTTGCCCGGCGACAGCCGCAGCCCCCGCCCTACGATTTGCTGGAACAGGCTCACCGATTCCGTTGGTCGCAACAAGGCTATCAGATCCACATGGGGAGCATCAAAGCCGGTGGTCAGAACTGAAACATTGACCAGAAACTTTAGCTCACGATCTTTAAAACGCCTGACAATGTCATCCCGTTCTTTCCCATCGGTATCCCCCACCACAATCGCCGAGGATTCCGCCGGCAGCAGACTTAAGATTTCCTTGGCATGAATCACCGAAGCGGTAAAGATCATCACCCCCTGGCGATCCTCAGCCATCTTCACAATATGCCCTATGATCCCGGGAGTCACTCGTTCCTGATCACTCAGAGCATCCTGCACCGCCGAGGGTGAAAACCGACCTGATTCGGCATTTATTTTCAAAGTGGAAAAATCGTAGCAGGCCACTGGCGCATCAATTTTAACCGGATAGGTTAAATACTTATGATCAATCATATAACGCAGCGACAGATCGTAAATGCATTTTTTAAAGAACCTGGATTCTTCAGTCCGGATAAAACCCTGCTGATGAAACTGATAGATCCAGCCCATACCCAGCCGGTAAGGAGTGGCCGTCAGCCCCAGGATGCATAGCCCGGGGTTCGCCGCCCGCAGCTTGCGAATCACCGTCAGGTACTGGCTGTTTTGTTCATCCGATATCCGGTGGCATTCATCCACAATAAGCAGTGAAAAGCTTTGATAAAACGAGTCTGCCGCCCGGGCCACCGACTGGATGCTGCCAAAGATCACTTTGTCGGTCTGTTCTTTCCGTTTTAGCCCTGCGGCATAAATGCCTGCCTTTAGATCATAGCTCTGGTATTTTTCATGGTTCTGCTCTACCAGCTCTTTGACATGGGCCAGGGCCAGGACCCGCCCCCGAGCTACCCGGGCTAGTTCAGAAATGACCAAGCTCTTGCCGGCCCCTGTAGGCAACACAATCACCGCCGGATCCCGCTGTTGACGGAAATGGGTCAAAACAGCATTAACCGCCTGCTGCTGGTATGGTCTGAGAGTGTACATAAAGACTCGCAAAACTACGATTTTGGCCTTTTTTTATCTGGGGGTCAAGATGGTGAGGTGAGTTAGTTCTTATGGCTGGTTACCCGAGTTAATGTGTTGTTTACGCAGCCTCTAAAGAGCAGGGTCACTGCCAGCCTTATATTTCACAACAATGCAGCTCACGTTGATTGTATCCCGGTATTAACTAGCGAAACTTAGTAGACCTTGTTAACATCATTTCGGAGAATTCTATCAATCGTTAGTCGATAAATGATTTTGCCTTGATGACTGTTTCTTAAACTTGGTCTAAATAAAAAAGTACAAGTTTAGTCGAGGGAGCAACATTGGATAAGGGGATACTTAATGATCGTGGTTGAAACTCTTCACGGGGTAAAGCAATTATTAAAGCCTATCGTAGTAGGACTGCTGGCATTGGCGAGCTGCGGTGGGGATAAAGGTGAACCGAAGGTCATCGGCAGCTTGGATTTAAAGTCTCCTGGTGGTTTAAAGATTGTTGACTTAGGCAACGGTTCCATTCAGCTGCAGTGGCAAACGGTCAACAATGAGGACGATTTCGAAGGCTATAACATATACGGCGCTAAAGGAAATGCTACAACCTTGGGTGTCGTGGAGGGCCAGCCTTTAGAATTATTAGATATTGCCGGAGAGCCTCTTGCTGCCACCAAGACCATCCTGACTAATTTCAGCTATGCCCTGGCTAATGCTGATTATGGTTTGCCTGGTTATAACTCAAATACAGAAACAGAATACGAACTGGATGAGTTGAAATTTCCCGCTCTTCCTTACCATAAGACTAACGCCGCAAATGGCGAGCCTAACTTACCTACTTGTAAGCCCGGTATTGCTTCGGCCAATACTACCGCCGAACAAAATGCGAATGTCTGCGTTGGACTTGGGGCAAGTAAAGAAGAGACTTCTGCTTCGAATATAACTTCCAATGGTGTGGTTACATACACCTTCCCCGAAACCCTAACTGTGGGAACGGAATATTGCTTCCTTGTATTCTCTGTTCAGGATGAGGGAGAAGAAATATCTCAGGCTTCCTCTAATGTTGAATGCATAACCCCCCGGTGGAAAGTTACTGGTGATGCGGCTAATTCGAATTCGCAAAGGCTGGTGGTAAACGGAGGCTACCGTGCCTATCGAACGGCATGTGCAACCGCAGGAACTTGTCAATCTTTGGCATGGCAAACGAAAAGTCCCAGTGGTTTTGGTGCCGATGAAACCGAGCCTTTTGGATTTGAAAATTTCACCAGTAATAATTGGGTGATTGCAGGGCAAAATGCGGGCCTAAAGTATATGGGCTATTTCCCCAATGGCTTCAGCGATCAAGATTTCATTAATCTGGTAGGCGCCCCTCCTACTTACAAAGTGGATGTATCTGCCACCCCTTTGGAACATAATGGATACTCTCTAGAGGGTCAGTCAGTGCCTTTATTGGCAAAGGGGATTTACGCCCTTGCTATCGGCGATAAAGCAGATGCTGCGGGTGCTTCGGGATTCTATTATGACTGGCTTTATATCTCAGCTGTAAATGGCACCACCTATTCCTACGAATTAAGGCTTAGCAATAAATTGGAAACTGTTGCTACCGAATAGGATCTTCGTTGAGAACAAGTTGAGAACAAGTTGAGAACAAGTTGATAAAAAAGCGCACAAGAGATTTCTAAGAGATGAATGCAAGGTCCAATCAAACGGACCATCCAAAAAACGGAACCTTATTGTGATGAACAGGAGTGATAGATGCGAAAGATATTACTATGTCTGATACTGGCAAATTTGATAGCTTGTGATTCTCAGGAGGATCCAGGCACTGTGGGGGCTGATGAATTGACACCTCCCATGACTCTCACCACAGTCACTGGTGATGGGAAGATTGAGCTTCGCTGGGAAGGTGTGAACTACGAAGACAATCTCATGGGCTATCAGGTTTTTATGGTACAAGATAAGTCTATTGCCGACCTGACCGCTGAACAATTACCTGGTTACCCTACTGGGGTAACTACCAGCAACCTTGGTACGAAGTCTTACCCCCGGTGTGAAGATAATAATGTTTTTTTTAAAGTCTTTGGGGTTACTGCTGAATCCTCGGATAGCTGTAAAAGTGGTTTCTTGCTGCAAAGTCAGGACGGGACAAAAGCAACACCGGCAAGGCAGGTCTCTCTCCGCAAGGGAAGGGCTACTAACAAGGAAACAAGGATGGGCTGGCAACGGGGTGAAAGAAAACCG
>PBRN01000029.1:25428-32444 GCA_002725955.1 Pseudobdellovibrionaceae bacterium | reverse complement strand
CTGAAACAGCACCTTATAATCTTAACATCGAGACCATAGGACTCAATATCGTACCCCAATCTCAGTACCATCAAAAATATCTTAATTGGGGAATGAAAAACCGTTTTGATGTGAAACTTCTTAGACAGCAGCAAAAATCAGTCCGCTCAGCTTTTCTATGGGCTAATGAAATACGCAAACCCAATATCTCTATGTATGCGCAAGCTTCTGCAATTGGGCGAGGAAACAATGATCAAACGAGCCAGGAAGCTGCTGATGAAGTGAATCAACAAACCGTTGGTATTAAGTTAGATTGGGCTATTGAGGGCACAGAGTTCAAATCAAAACGAATGGCAACTATAGCAGATCGNCATATTATCAATGCTAAAATCAATTCTATTCAGAAAGAACTAAGTGAATCNTTAGCTCAAAGNTTNGCAAGGATTGATGGNTCAAAANGACGCANGAAACAGTCACAACGAAATCTATTTTCTCTTAATAAGAAAATAAAAGCTGAGACTATAAAACTTTCNCAAGCACGNAGTGATGAAGTAGTCGTTATTAAATATAAAATGGAAGCCCTAGCAGCTNAGCTGAAAAAGCTTCAAGCNAAAGAAGANTACCTGCAATCCNATGCAGATTTAAGATNTGCCCTNCATAAATACCCAATCGTAAGCGACAGTCAGTTACAAAAACTACCAAACTGAATGCCTTGATCAACTAGAACCANCCTGATATTAAGGGTTTCNGGTTCTCTTTGATTCGAACAAGAGGAGGNCAATTTGGCAANCAATGTCTTAAAATCAAGTGATCATGAAATTATTNGTAAAGAAGAAAAGATATTAGTTGCCACACGCAATGCTATACAAAAGGCCGCTCAATCTAAAGGCNTGAATAAACACCGGATCGGAGAAGANCTCAAAAAACTGAGAGACGAGGCAGCTCAAGCAAAAGAAGCAGATTTACCTGCTATTTTCGATCAAATGAACTCACAAAGAGCAATCATCGAGCAAAATATAGANCGCAGCTTACCAGATATACGTAGTCCTTATTTTGCCAGAATGAAGCTTCAGGAAGGAATACAAAGCCGAGAAATCCTGCTNGGCCATAAGACTTTCCTCGANGCCCCCATACCGATCATAGACTGGAGACATGCACCAGTCTCTAAAATTTTTTTCAGATATCGCGANGGGGAAGAATACCANGAGAAGCTTCCTGGAAGATTAGCTGAAGGGATTATCGAGGAACGCCATGTTCTTACCATAAAAGACGGAGAACTGATCCAAGTTACTACGCCAAATCATAGTTATCGNCGCAATGANGCNAAAAAATGGTCCNTGGATGCACGAGGGATCTTACCAAATCTAGCNGGCGGCCAAGGTAAAGCACAGAGGATGATAAACNCTAATCCAACCAAAATAGGAACAGGACTNGGAGGATTAGAGTCACCTGAGGTTTCAGCCTTATTGGATAAAAATCAGTATAATATCCTACATTCAACCGACAGCGAACCGTTGCTNATCTTGGGAAGTGCAGGCTGTGGNAAGACCACTATAGCNCTNCACCGTATNGCTAGTTTGCTCTATATGAATCCAGAGAAATATAAAGAGAATAATATTATTGTNGTTGTACCAGAGGANGGCTTGCTCAGACTATCNAAGAAATTGCTAGCNAGCTTGGGNTTACACCGTGTGCAAGTNACTACNTTTGATNCCTGGATTCGCAANCAAGGCCATACTATTTTTCGGGACCTNCCCCGTAAAATNTGTCANGATACACCANCAACTGTNATNCGATTTAAACGTCATCCAGCCATTAGATCNGCGTTTNGANTATTGGCGGGNAAGTTACTAACGGAACTACANCGAGAAATNGTAAAAAAATTTCCNTACNCCAATGATATGNAAGNTTTTCTAAAAGAGGCNACAGTTCTCATTGATAAGAAACCTCTTATGAAAATAATTGATGANACTGAAAANTTTCATATAAANCTTATTCNAAAAGNTTTTACTGCNAAAGAACATAAAGCTCGAATCAAACTAACCAAAGATTTTTATCGAGATCAAAGAAAAAAAGCACTGCAAAGCCATAATGATAGGATCAATCTTTTTGCCGATCAAGATCTGCTCAAAGCTATCGTTGATGAATCCAAAGGACATCTGACCACCTCCATGAGTATGGATGTATTTAAGCACTCACTCAATCAAATGGAAGATCTAAGTATCGTTCAGTATCAAGATATTGATAAGAGCAGAATAGAAACAGTAGATGGGAAAAGCATCCTTGATGAAGAGTCAGGATCTTTGGCAAAAACTATCGATTCCGAAGATTTTTCAATCCTACTAGAATTTCACGCTTTTAAAACAGGTAAGAGGATAAATAAATTACCATACTATTGCCATATGGTCGTCGACGAAGCGCAAGACCTAGCTCCAGCAGAATTAAATATCTTGGGTCAAACTTTAACTGATAATGGCTCTGTTACCATTTCAGGTGATGCAGCTCAGCAAATAGATTCATCAAATACCTTTGATTCCTGGAGACAGGTACTGGCTGAAATGGGACAACCAGAGGTATCACCGAACCTGCTAAAAACAACCTATCGTTCCACCAAACCCATAGCCGAATTTGCTCATAAGATACTTGGACATCTTGCGCCGAAAGAGCAGCCAATCGCAATTAAAGACGGACTTCCTGTAACCGTTTCAACATTTCCAAATGAAGGCCATTCTACAGTATTTTTAACAGAGGCTCTCAATAATTTAATGACCGAGGAACCTAGATGCTCGGTCGCAATTATAGCCCGCAATACAGGCTCAGCTAAACGAGTCTTCCAGAGCCTTGATGATCTGCCTGACATCAGACTAGTTCTCGATGGTAGCTTCTCCTTTCGACCTGGAATTGATGTAACGGAAGCCAACCAAGTCAAAGGTCTGGAATTTGATTACGTTATTATTCCAGATGCGGCAGCTGGTTTCTATCAAGATAAACCTAGTGATCGCCGATTACTGCATGTTGCTGCCACCCGGGCAATCCATCAGATGTGGATTATTGCAAATGGCAAAGTAGCGTCTATTATTCCGCAAGCAAATGACCCCATCTAAATACGACAGGCCTTGCCTGAGCTTTAACACACTGCAATTTAATCTATAACGACATAAAACCTTCCAGGTAAATTGACTACATGCGATAACATCGTAAATTTACGGTTTTTTAAAGTTAAATACACTGCAACATAATTAAACTGTCGAATTCCTTAAAATTTGTCAGGAATATAGACACCCACAAATTTAACCTTTTTCTATATCAACGTTAAGCCATTGAAATTAAAATGAAATAATAGCTAGATGAGAAGGATTTATTGCTGGTCCAATGATTGCAATCTTTGCAAATGTGATTGCCGTTGTTGAATAAGTTTTGGAATGCATTAGATGTTGATTTTAAGAAAGACTAGCTCATTTTATAGNATGGCTATATCCACACTGANTTGGATAGGTCTGACATCACCCGCTGTCGGNCTAGATATTACTCCTGTNAGNGGNCTAGAAGCNAANGGNTTCTCTTCTATCATACAAGCAAANCCCATNGACGAAGGTAGCNTTGCTATCGAAGTTGGNGGTCTTCATCGTGGTTCTGTNCAGATTGAACCAATTAAACAATCTGGAATGACNATTNACGAAATCAATAAAGGTAAAATAGGAATNGGCTTAGGANTAACCAATTCANCTTCATTTTACNTNTCATTAAACCATTCTCGCGAAATNATTGACCCTACAAAAATTACAGGNCTNCCTTTAACTAGATCTCGTGAATATGGAAATATAGATATAGCACATGGNTACCANTTTTTACTGAGNACCAAGCTCATNTTTAATGANGGNCCNATCCGATCNGGNTTGATTATTTTCGCCGAATCNGAAGANCCNAGAAAAACAGAGAGTGCTCTNACCCGATCAAATGAGCCAAAGGCCGGAGGCNTCTTCCTACTNGGCCTTGGAGAAGAAGCCGTTGAAGCACATNTNAACGTNGGTGGAAGNTATAGTAAGANAGAACAATATGGAGAATGGACCATAGGTAGTGAAGTACTAGGGGGCATCGAATTTATCTCNCATNTAACAGATTCTCTATCGNTGTTTGCTAATTGGTCCGGAAGGCAAATTGAAATAACAGAAAACAATAAAAAGATTTACGTNAACAGCAATGAACANAATGGTGGCTTNCGNTACTCANCTGAAAGCATGGATATTTCTCTCAGCACTGGTAAAGGAGGNCCTCTCGCAGAAGGTTATACTCACGGTGNGAAAATTNTATCCTTGGCNTTGACCTGGCATTTTAGNGAAGATANTTATGANATGAACTCAGANCCTGAGCCAGCNTTTCCTCATCCNATGATTGACCCTAAGACAGAAGAGGTNATGGATTTAAANGTAANTCCGCCTCCTCATCCATTATCAAANANAACAGGNGAATTCCCCTTACCTCAGAANAAAGCAATTGATGCTATTATGGATGATTTCGACTTCATCGACGAACAAAACAAAANAAATAGTAATAANGTNACGATTTCTGAAGAAGAGCTAGTTGAACGAGAGCTACAAATGATCAAAANTGCNGAANATAAAATTCGACAANCGGAGNTAAAGAGACAAGTTCAGCGAGATAAACTATATCGTCAGCAAAAACTNAGTGAAATTAAAAGNAATCGNAAAAAGCGNCATCGNCTTGANCAAGAAGCAAATGAAAAAATNGAATCCTCACTCCCNGAAGTATACCAAAAAGACCTNATNTGGCAGGGACTNGAGTAATCTCAGTTTTTACTTTTATGAAAAGTAAGTTTCNGTTAAGATGNCTTCCCCATGAAAACAGGTAACCTAAAAAAGCTATATACCAAGTTTCAGTCAGATGGAACTGTAGAATATTATCTGATCGTTGGCGAAGAACANATCCCNCTCAATGAATTCGTCGGTAAAAANATCAAGCTAAGTTGGACCGGTGAAATTCATTGCGTCGCATGCGGCCGTAAAACCAAAAAAAGCTTTGCTCAGGGGCATTGTTTTCCGTGCATGCGTGATCTNGCNAGCTGTGATATGTGCATGATGAAACCCGAAATATGTCACTACCATGAGGGAACTTGNCGTCAACCTGACTGGGGAGAGGANCATTGCCTGCGACCNCACTATGTATATTTAGCAAATTCTTCGGGATTGAANGTAGGCATTACCAGAACCGACCCNCCAGTAAGTCGCTGGATCGACCAAGGNGCCGTAGCTGGTAANGCTTGGNTTCAAGTAGATACCCGTANACAAGCNGGATTAGTNGAAGTCGCCATAAAGAAATTTATCAGTGATAAAACTAATTGGCGAACCATGCTAAAAGGAAANAATGCCGAAGTTGATCTTAGNCATCAATGTCGAGAGCTCGAGCGACATTTACCAGATGATGTACCTCTCAAAATTCTGGATGAGCCAGTGNTCCAAATNAAATATCCGGTAGAAAAGTACCCCGAGAAAATTAAATCNTTCAATTTCGACAAAGACCCNTTGGTAGAAGGAATTCTCAATGGAATCAAAGGACAATACCTGATTTTGGAAAATGGTGTTATCAATATTAGGAAATTTACAGGCTATAAAATTTCATTCGAATAACAGATAGAATCGCCACACTATAAAATAGATGATTTAATTGCGACAACTCGATAAAATCAAAAATCTAATCGTTATTTGAATCACTCGAAGAGTTCTCATCTAGCATCTCTTGAAAGAATTCCACTTCCTCTACCATAGCGTCATCAGTCCTGACTTCTTCTACTTCTAACTCTTCAGCTTCTTCTCCTCCATTTTGTTCGTTAGAAGCAGATGCTTGTTTATAGTTTCTAATATCAGACGAACTTATATTTATATTGCTTCCAGCTAAATAAGCTTTTACCTTTTCGCTGGGATCAAAAGTAGCGGCAGCAAAATACAAGCGATGAATAGGATCATCAACCTTAGCTAGAATTCGCAATATGCTTTGCCGTGCAGGCCCATCAACAACTCTAATAAACTGACGCAAGACGAAAACTTCACCGGGACTGATATCCGTTTTATTAAAACGTTTGAAATAGCGCCGCACCAAGTATGGATTAACTCCCTTGACTACATCTATGACTAAATCAACCTTTAGGCGTTTACCAAACTCAGCCAATGCAATCACAGACTCCATTCTGGTCCAAAATTTTTTATCATCCAGTCCTCGAAAAAGCACTTGTTCAGAACCAATAAGCCTTTTACGACGTACGATCCGAACCGTTTTATAATGTTGATAATTATATTGGTGATTAATGCCTACCATCCAAGTTTCTTCATCAATTGCAGA
The DNA here is from genome assembly GCA_002725955.1 of Pseudobdellovibrionaceae bacterium. GTDB lineage: Bacteria > Bdellovibrionota_B > Oligoflexia > Oligoflexales > Oligoflexaceae. The sequence continues at coordinate 26,111 of PBRN01000029.1, read as the reverse complement.
CCACCGACCGTTCATTGGTTCTGGATGATTTTTCATTGGATTAGGTAAAAAAAGATATGGATTTGATAACAATTGATCCGAAGAAACGCTATCTTCCTCCAAGGATTCCTCTGGCTCAGATTCGGCAGATTGCTCCACATCTTCCGATGCTACCGAATTCACCTCTGATTTTGCCGACATTTTTTGCGTTTCCGAATTGGAGTCGACATCATCGAAATCACTGTCCAGTTCACTAGATGAATCTGATAAACTAAATAAACTGTCAATAGCTTCATCCGCCTCACCAGACAAAATAACCAGCATAGCAAAAACCAATAAAAGAACAGCAACACCAGCCATCGGTTTAATTTTTAACTGCCGATCACCTGATGCTAAATTACTCAGAGCAGATACTTTACTTTGAGCTCTCTGATTTTTAGCAGAAGTACCCCCGTGCATACTGTAACCTGCACCAGTACCCCCAAACGGATCAAATTGCTGAATATCATCAACTTGAGATGGCATCGTCCTTTTTAAATGATTCGACGCTTCGGGAGTCACATCACTCTGGCCCAAGCCTATCCCAACCCCTACAGTTGAACCAGTGCCAGCATTATCCTCTGTTGGAGTCATGCCCAGATCAATGATTGCGGTTTGGCCGCTCGTTTTTCCGTCACCTTGATTTGTNGCCATCAAAGAATTCC
>PBRN01000029.1:22970-25423 GCA_002725955.1 Pseudobdellovibrionaceae bacterium | reverse complement strand
TATTGAATCTTATNTCCTTTTCGAACATAAATAGAAAATGATTAGCCATTTCCNACAGAGAGCGAAGTTTGGCGACAAAGCCAAAAAATAANNCCTTAAATAGCAGTGGGTTATATTACTAANACCTGAGATTAATTTGTATNNAACTAAAATGACTACANAAAGTAAAGAGCCTAGTAAGCCATTTCAACTTTTCACAATTTTAATATATGCATTTTTGTCTTGAAATTCGAAGGCTCTATGGTACTACTTCAGGCTTTAGCCGGATATTATCCAGCTANTTTGTGTTTATAAACNAACTCCTAAAAGGTCCACAGATGGCAAAAATAGAAGATATCAGAAATATTGGGATTTCTGCCCATATTGACTCAGGAAAAACCACACTTACCGAACGTATCCTATATTACTCAGGGATGATCCATAAAATAGAAGAAGTAAGAGGCGGTGGTGATGGCGCAACTATGGACCACATGGAGTTGGAAAAAGAACGCGGTATTACTATTACTTCAGCTGCGACCACTGTTAACTGGAACGAAAATCAGGTCAATATTATTGACACCCCNGGTCACGTTGACTTTACTGTTGAAGTTGAACGCTCTTTGAGAGTTTTAGATGGTGCTATCTTAGTACTTTGTGGTGTCTCTGGCGTGCAGTCTCAGTCCATTACAGTTGACCGCCAAATGAAGCGTTATAAAGTCCCTTGCCTTGCATTTATNAACAAACTAGATAGAGCTGGCTCCAACCCTGACAAAGTAACTTCTGATCTATGTGAAAANCTAAACCATAACGCTGTTATGGCTCAATATCCTATCGGACTCGAAGNTGATCACAATGGCGCCGTTGATCTAATCACCATGAAAGCTCGATATTTTGACGGAGATAATGGCGAAACAGTNAGAGAAGAAGAATGCCCTGAGGACATCAAAGACACAGTTCTNGAATACAGAGCTAAATTCCTCGAAGCAGTATCAATGTTTGATGATGAAATGATGGAACTACTTCTGGAAGAAAAAGAAATTCCCGAAGAGATGATCCATAATGCAGTGAAAAAGGGAGTCCTGCTTAGAGAGNTGACCCCCGTATACCTCGGATCAGCTTTTAAGAACAAAGGAGTGCAACCACTTCTTAACGCCGTTTCCAGATACCTACCAAATCCACAGGAAAGAAAATATACTGGAACTGACTACAACCAAGGTGAAGACGGTAAAGGCACTGAAATCGAAGTTAAGCCAGANAAAAGTTTACCACTTTGCGCCATGGCATTTAAGATTACCGATGATACTTTCGGACAGCTAACCTATACGAGGGTTTATCAAGGAACCCTTAAAAAAGGGAGCTCATACTATAACCCAAGGATCGGTAAAAAACAGCGTATTGGCCGTATCGTTCGNATGTTCTCGGATGANCGTAAAGAAATAAACGAAGCTTANGCNGGCGATATCATTGCAATGGTTGGCGTAGATTGTGCGTCAGGTGATACTTACTGTGAAGATGGTACAAATGTTACCATGGAGCAGATTTATGTAGCAGATGCNGTGATCGAGCTAGCACTNAAACCAAAGAAACAAGATGACTTAGTTAANATATCTAAAGGACTNAACCGGTTCATGAAGGAAGATCCGACCTTTAGAGTACACGTAGATAAAGAGACTAANGAGACTAGAATCTCNGGTATGGGTGANCTTCACCTNGAAATCTANGTTGAAAGACTAAAAAGAGAATACAANGCTGACGTTATTGTCGGTGCTCCAAAAGTAAACTACAGAGAGTGCCCAACTCAACCNTCAAACTTTGATTACAAACATAANAAACAAACTGGTGGTTCNGGTCANTTTGCNCATGTTGTTGGAAACNTNGAAGTGCTCGGCGAAGATNCCGANGCATCATTCGAGTTCGAAAACAAAACNGTTGGTGGATCTGTACCTAGAGAATACATNCCAGGTGTTGAAAAAGGCCTNAAAGAATCTTTAGACAAAGGTCCTCTTGCTGGCTACCAGGTAATCAATACTCGAATCGAATTGATTGATGGTACTTTTCACCCTGTCGACTCTTCGGAAATGGCCTTTAAACTAGCTGCTCGTGCAGCATTTAAGCAGGCTTTTCTAGAAGCCAAGCCAGTGATTCTTGAGCCTGTAATGAAAGTTGAAGTTGAATCACCCTCAGACTTCCAGGGACCTATTCAGGGAGACCTTTCTTCCAGAAGAGGTATCCTACTTGGAACAGATATGAGTGACGACTATGTCGTTATTCTGGCAGAAGTTCCACTATCTGAGATGTTTGGCTATTCAACTGACCTACGCTCAAAAACACAGGGTAAAGCGGGTTTCACCATGGAATTCTCTTCTTACAAGCCAGTTCCAAGTAATATCCAAGCACAGCTAATCAAAAAGTTCCAGGAAGACCAAGCTAAAGGCAACAAAGGTTAAAACCAGAGAACTCACAATAGTTTAAAT
>PBRN01000029.1:0-22964 GCA_002725955.1 Pseudobdellovibrionaceae bacterium | reverse complement strand
CTNNTATCTTTTATTTCTAGAAGAGCNGCCTTTTTTATACNCATCNGAAANCANTGTAANCNTAGCCANGATAGCGATAATAAGTCNGAAAAAATTGCCCNGTTAAGGTTACCGNCTTGCTGCCGATAGCAGTTCTATAGTTCANATACTTGACAGGAAAAGNATGAGCATCCCTNAGAATAAAAAACAGGCCTTTAATNCGAACTTGCGGATTGTAAAGCCCCANCCCNAAAAGGCAAAAGGGGAAAAATACGACAGNCCACTTGCTCAAAAGTTGGATGCTCTAGCTAATAGNATTGAAGATGAAGTCAGGTTTCTAATAAATCTTTAAGAGGAGTATTTCCTATCCGCCTGTGCNTCGAANACACATTTTTGTAGCAAAGATAATTCAGAGGCAACATCTTCCAACTGCGGAAATAATTGCTTAATAATCACTTTTGTTAAACCCTTCCAATCAGATTGACCAATCGCCATTTCAGCTAAAACCTTGGTACTATCCAACTGGACAGAACTGTTTTCAATATTAGTGGTCGAAACCTGNCCGGAAAGCAGAACAATNAGATGATCAGTCAACTCCATAAACAANGCTAAATCATCCANGAAAGNTTCTAAGCCTTCAGGATAAGCCTGAGGNAGAGTATCCCATATTTTNACCATCANCGGCCTAATAGTTCTTCTAATAATCAAAGTCAGATTATTTAATGCATCAATACTTTGAATAGCCAGATCCAAAGGACTATCGATTTGTAAACATAGCTTATTATCAATAGATAATGGTTTTTGATTTAAAGAAGAAGAAGCNATATTATTTATATCGATTTCAAGACCATCNAGCTCCAGCTTAGTGATACTGTAACCAGCTTTAACAAGTGATCCTTCAACCCAATCAATAGCTTCACTCAGGATACTTATCGGAACTGGCACTGGAATTTTTCGACGATTCAAAAAAACATGTTTTAACATAGGCGTCTCACGCTTAAGTTCTAACTAAACTNCTAGGCATTCGAAGTAGATACCTTTTTCTCTANNCCTCGTTCTGCATCTCGAAGAAGAGAATGTGCACGTGAATCCATAGGATCNACCTTAATCATTCTATTCATTAATACCGNGACCTGATTATAATTACCTATTTTANAGTATAATCCNCCAAGAGCATAAGACATTTCATGATCNTTGGGGTGAAGCTCATAGTAATAAGTAAGAGCATTGATNGCTGAGTCGTATTGNTCAACATCATAGGCCAATTTAACCAANGTATATAGAGCTGCNGTATTTTCTCTATTTACTTCTATTGATTTTTCAACCCATTTGATTGCCTCATTGCATTCATTTAAGCCTTGAAATGCTAGNCCAAGACCTANATTAGCCATTTCNTCTAGTGGTGATAAACTCACTGCTTTTTGGAAATGTATTACAGAAATATCATGGCTGGCTTTTAGNAGNCCTAGGGTNCCNAGACCAACATAAGTTTTNGCTGAAAAAGGNTCTAANTCAGCAGCTTTTATATATGCATCCTTTGCNGCATCATTNTCACTCAATTTCGCAAAACAATCTCCCATTAACCTATAAAGATTNGCNTCATGATGAANAGGAACATCAACCTGTGAAAANAGATTCTCAATGATTTCTACAGCTGCCANGTATTGCTTNTTTTTAACTCTTAATTCNATTTCNACGACAAGATGGTCAATAGANCCATCATCNGAAGCTTGTATAACTTGATTAAACTTCTCAAAAATNATCTTCATATTGCGAGATACTGCTTCTTTACTATATTTACTTTTTACNAGTTGTAAATTCTTATGCACAATATCATTCTTGAGGACAGTTGCATCTTGNACNTTCTTTAANGCCTTGTACAAACTTTCTGAACTACCAATACAGAAATCTAATCTATGTTTGCCACATATCTCTTCGACTATCGGAGACCTAGAAGCTAAAAGNGGAATCCCATTAGTCACTGGCAAGAGAACTCTATATGGATCTCCATCNANCCGATCCTGNGCAGGATAGCCAGATAAATACATGGCATCAACAGCATTTAAAATAGCCGTCTGAGCCTNACGAGATGGTGGAACAAAAACAACTTNNTCATCGATACCCATAGATACGAAATGAGAGCGNAGCTGTCCTGACCACGAACCTATTCCNGAAATGGCTACTCGCAAGCGTCTAGCCAANCCCGGATCTTTCAGTTTTGCTACTTTAATGGCAGCNGCCAGATTCATAAGACCTTCTTCCCATTCAAGAAGACCTATATAACCGATGACGATNTCACCTTCNGCCAAACCAATGCTTGATCTTGCTTCNGCCNTNGATTTNCCATCTCTTTGAGCCCTTTGTTCAACCCANGGAATCATATCAGTAATACGATCNGACTCTATCCCTTCGACTTCAAGTACTGACTTTGCATGTCGAGATTGAACNATAAAGCCGTCAGCTGCGTTAGTTACTTCCTGNCGNATAGTGCGCATTTGGTCGATATCATTAGCTGGNAATGGAACTAAATTATCAACCCAAACNAATAATCGAAAGCGAGACTGCCATTTCGCTTTAATAGTCTGATATGCAAATAAGCCAAGNCTTCCTTTTACCACAACTAAATCATAGTTTTTTAAGACCTGTTCTAGCCCNGGAAGAAAAGTAGGATTCTCGTCNTGATCTTGCAAAGCGATACAAGTGAGATCATTAAAAAAACTNTTTTCTTTCAAATATTCACAAATTGATACCGAGCTAATTACATTAACCTCATATGTATCAACNAGTAGCCTAAATTGATCAATCTCATCTATATTAGGTACGTTACCTGTAACCAAGGCCAACCTAGGTTTTGAAGTGGTCATACATTCCTCCAGATATTCTCAGATGATACTTTTAAANCTACTCGTTTCAGCATTTCCTGACTTAAATCGAACTATTGTAGATCTTTTGATTTGTTCTTTTTTCAAATTTTNAGCCTCGATNNTTTTCGCTTTNTCNAGCTCTTNTTTGAGTTCCAANTCGAGACCTTCTAGTTGCCGCTCTATAATTATNAANTCTTGATCTAATGTAATATCTATAGCTGCCGCAGATAAGTGATGTTCAGCTACCACAAAATTCTGCCANGCNGCTCGACGCCAACGCAACTCTAACAGNGCNGCATCGACCTTACCCTCAATCAACAAGCTTAAAGCCCGTTGCCCNCGGTCCCGATAGTANATCAGTCCCAATTTGGCTTGTTTTAGCATCAGATTCTTATTCATATGAACATCTATANTTTTTACCTCTTTCCATTGTATGAGATCCAGTCTAGATATGTCAATCGAGCTTACATTGAAACACAGACATTGTTTTTNAANNGAATCACNCAACNANGTATTGGAGATAAAAACGANNTGAGCTCGAGAGGAAGTNNTTATAATAAATGCTAAANCAAAGAAATTTAATCGNTTTGCCAATTAGGATTAGANAGTATTCCTTTTATCTTATAGTTGATTTGGCCGTCAGANCCGCCAAAAGACTGCANGATAAAACCAAAGTTCTCATTCATGCGACCCTTCAGNTTAATATCCANNCCAAGATCCATNCTAGACCGAGCAANTTTTTTATTTAGCTTTATTTTACCTTTNAGATCTACAAATAATTCTTCCGANTGAACACCAGACTTGTCAATGATTTTNACCTGACCTTTTTGAATAACAGCCTTTATCATNGCTTTTTTGAATACTTGNTCAGAGATATTTAAAGAAGGATCATTCAGCATAAACTNACCCTTCANAATCTTTATATCGATTTTGCCTGAAGACTGNGTAGGCTGNTCCTGATCTAAATCAAAATCAATCGAGCCATTTAACAANCCNTCTAANGTCATCTTNTTCAGAAAATCTGCTGTCAGNGGATTAGCTTTAGGNCCATCACCNGCCTTATAGATAAAGTGGGTAGCAAGATTTCCNATATCAAATTNTTCCGATTCTATTTCTATACGAGATGGTAAGAAATTATTGTCTGAAATGAGGGGTAAAATATTTAAATGAGAATATATGTCCATTACCCCTTCATTCTCACTGATCAATTCAACATTAACAGCTAAACGACCAATTAGAAGTTGTAAAAGACTTAAATTTACTTCTACTTCATTCAAATTAAGAGAAGGACCGCCAGTACTAGACAGGACCTCGACACCTTCCACTTCAAATCCAAGAGGAAATGATGGACCTAATTCATCAACTCTTAAAACTAGCCCTGTAGCGGACGATATTTTAGATACTAATGCTTCTTTCAAAACTCCATATGGAAAGGTGAAGTATAAGAAAAAACCAAAACTAAAGATAAAAAGAAAGACGTATCCAAAAGATTTTATAAAATTCAAAAGTCTATCTTTCACGATCTACTCACTCCCCACCTTAAATCCAGTAACATCTGCCTCAACATCAAAATACAATTTTTTACTTCCGTACAGACCTCTAATTGTCAGGTTACTTACAACAAGAGTTTTATCTGATCGTTCAATTTCACTAAAAAACTTTAACATCCGTGGCAAAGAGACTTTTGGCATTCTAAATGAAATCTTTAAATACTTAAAATTTGCTGCTAATGGACTTCCATCCGTAATTTCTTTTTCTTCTGATCTTAAACTTTGTAACGTCACTCCTACTTGACCAGCAATCTTCTCAAAAAATGCCTTTGGTCTTAATTTACTAGTTTTTCTATTAACGCTTTTTTTAAGATATCGCATACTCTCGTCGACACGTTTATACTGTGCGCTAAGAACCCTGAGTCGATGAAGAGAATCAAAGCCTTGGTTGAGCTGGGACTCTAAGTTATTTATTCTGGAAAAATAAAATAAAACGGCTCCCAGAACTACCAAGCCCACAATAGAGAACGAACCTAAAATAGCACCAGTCTGTTGCTGCGGTGATAGTTTATAAAAACTATCCATAATGAAATCGAGACGTTCATTATTCTCACCTAAGACCCGTTGCTTAAATTGCTGAAATAGGCTCCCAGCACTTGAACTTATTTGACTTGTAAAATCCGTGATAACACTCATAAGTGTCCCCGTTTATATAAATCTCAGCTACCTGCTGCTAATATCGTATTTTGCCTCAATAGTAAATTCTATGCGATTTACCGACCCCGGCGTTTTACCTGAACTTTTTTCACTAATACTAGTAATAACAGGTACCTTTTTAAGAGCATCGATTATCTTTGCCTGGCTTTCATAATCCTTAGTCTGCGCCTTCAAAAGCATCTTACCCTGACCCGCAAAAGTAGACTTAAACTCGAACTTAACTACATCTATAAGCAGTTCCTTTGGAATATTTTCACTGATATGTTGCAGCAAACTAAGAGGAGCAGAACTACTATTAAGAATCTTATATTCCGAAATAGCATCTTCATACTCTGCAATCTTAGCTGTTAAATTTGATTCAGCATCTTTCCGAAGCTTTGAAAAACTCATTTTCTTTCTTTTATACGATTTCTTTAAATCCGGAAAGGATCTTAAAAACTCTTTCTTATATTGAACCTTCAAGTTATCTATTTGACTCGTATAAAATGTAAGTTTAAAGACATAGCTAACCGTTAGTAACAGCAGAGCCAAGGCAACAATTTTGAAAGTAGCTGATGTACCCTTAAGCAGAGATTCGTAGTCTTGAACATAAGAAAACTCGCCCTGCCTTAAATTAATTTGCGAGTGCTTCTTGACAGTAGTTACNGCTCTCAACCCAATCGCAAGACTTTGAGGTATCTCATATATACGNGGNTGAAGNTGGTTCGATATTTTCAGCCCTGACTCTATCAAGTCGAGTCGAGAAACGTCTGTTTCNAGCTGTTCACCGAGAAAAGTATCAAAATTCTTNAGAACGGAAGCTCCACCTGAAAGATATATCTTACTTATTCGNGCTTCATCTTTACTCTTAAAAGCATAAAAAGTCCTGCCCAATTCCTTTATAATGGCATGTACGGCAAGAGTCGTTCGNTCAGCAACAATTCGNTCATCTTCAGATAGGTCCTCGGCAAAGTCATTAGCACANCAAACCCGACTAATACGNTGCTTTAGCCGCTGTGCTTCTTGAAANTTGATTTCAAGATCTCTAGCCANAAAGTCTGTTACATANCGTCCNCCNAGATTAATCGATCGAAATAACCTAAGAATACCATTCTGGACTATACAAACTGATGTTTTCTCATGCCCAACGTCTACCATAGCGATCGTCTTCGAATGATCAATATTCATGTATGAACAAAGGTTATAGAAAGCAAGACTATCNACATCAACTAGCTTGGGNTCAATATTNATNCGACTCAAAAGTTCNAAAAAGTTTCTAAGGAATGCCTTTCTNGTCATTACNGCNAAAGCTAANGTATTACCNTTATGATTACCTATGATCTGATGATCCATGATCATATCATCAAAATTAAAAGGCACCTGNTCCTCTANNTCGACAAANACAGAGGACTCTACCTTACGAGGATCACTAAACTGAAAAGGAAGAATTCGACTAGAAATAAACTGACCAGGCATCGCTGTAATAATTCGATCGGCTTCTAGATTATTTTCAATAAATAACTGTTCCATACAAATAGGAACNACTGCATCCAGAGGNANACCTTCTATGGANGGCACTACGATTTCATAAAAGTTGGTCACTTCATAAGTCTTAAAGGTATTGATGATTTCAATCGCTTTAATCGAATAACTGCCAATATCAAGACCGATGACTTTTTGCATGTTCTACTTTCCTTAACCCAATCTAGGGTGACTGCAAATCTANATGCATCCTGTTTATATTCTATAACATTTTCCAGTAAAGCATCTGATATGTGGCATTAGAAAATTCCTGCTGCTTGGCACTTGGGATATACCGNTAGATNACAGCGACNAATTGTTTAGACTGATCACCAACAGTAGCATCTACTTTAACCCGAAAGGTATCAGTCCTAAATGTAAAAATTTTATTTGCCTTTTTATCAGAGTTACAAAAATATTTACNGATATAACTTGCTATTTGACCTGAACTAGACGCAGTTTCCTGACCTTCTATNTCTTCTTTATCTTTCTGAAAAAAACTATAACTTTTTTCAGGGCACTTTTCATAACTCTTAAGTAGACAAGACAAAAAATCTAATGAAGCAGTATTAAAATTAATTCTGGGTGCTTTTCTTGAATCNCCTAAATCAGGAAGAGGATAAACAGTCAAATAAGGTGAAAAAACTTTATGCAGATCATCATCCCAACCAGAAATCAGCTTTAGTTCATCCAAACTATCATATCGATCATTTTTTGGACTGACCTTAGGTCTGCGATCCTCATAGGGTGCTTCTTCAGTGGAATCAGCAGCACCCTCAGTCACAGATGTCTTATTATCAGCCCAATCTTTAATATTAGCNATNATGGCCGGAGCCTCGAGATTTTTTTTCGACAAGAACTCAGCCTCAGCCGGACAGCTCAAAAGACCTTTCAGCGGAACAGTGCATGCCTCGCCACGACCAATCGCACAGTTATTAATATTTATCCGTGAAGATTCATCTGAAATCGAAGTCATNAACTGACCATCAAATAATTTCAATTGTTCAAAAACACCTGCATCATTCAACTGACTGAGACCAAATTCAGATTGGACGGACTCAAGCATTTCTGCTGTGTCACCACCTAGTGGAGGAAGTTGATTGATGATAGCCCAAANATCCATGGATTCACGNCCATCTGACGGTTTNGCGTTGCCCCCTGCTGGAGTCGACTTAAATACATCCAGAGCTAAATCAAGCGATACAAGAAAAGTAGCCAAGTTTAAACCTGACTTAGCTAAATACTCGGCTTTTAAGTTATTACGCGCACTAGATGCCAATTGCAATGACACAGAGGAATTAAGAATCAAATCAACCGAAAAAAGCATCATCATAGAAGCAGCCATGATTGCAATAATCATAGCCACACCCTTGTTTGTGGGAGGCTTGCTGGTTATTTGCTTATCAATCCTAGAGTCAGAATTAACTTCATCCTTTGACACCTCGACAGGAAAGCCCCATATAAATCGGATGTTCCCCGATTGCCCACGCAAAGAACCTTTATATTTTTGCCACCATCTCATATCTTATCCCAAATAATATTAGTGGATGGTTCCTTTGGCTCCTTCGATCCAAAAGACCTTGGGAGAAAGATTTCCGATCTCAACCAACTAGAAGGTCCTTCTCCGTAATCTTCTTCGACTTCCTCAGCATCTTCCTCATAGGTCTCAATTTCAACCTTCACCATTTTGGGGAGTTTTCCCCTCCAATCAGACTTTTCAGTATCCCAGCGATCACGCTCCCAATCTGTGCCATTCCATGGCTGCAATTTAAAGCTCTTTATATTACGAGCTAATATCTGCATTGGAATCTCTTCCTCTAGGTTTTGAGGGATCACTTTAGTTTCTCCACGAAGCAAATGAACACGACCTGCTTCATCTTTACCACTAACTCTATAAACTACCCATGTCTGATCACCTTCATTAGAATTTGCTAACAAAGATTCATGATTCATCGTTGTCATGGATAACTCCGAAAAACCAGATAAGCCTGTCACCCTGAGTTTAAATTGGGCCTTAGTTTTTCTCTCGGGGTTGTAATTTGGATCCTTAACATCGAGAATAAAAACGTGATGCAAGTCAACACTGATTTTATTCATAGCAACCGATAATCGATGGTTAATTTTCCCCTGCTTCGATAGCGCAGCACGAAGTTCAAAGCTAGAATTCATAATACTAGCTGAAGTAATACTAAGAATCAGAATAATACTCAGCGACATAACCACTTCAAGTAAGGTGAAGCCCTGTTGGGATGTATGATCCAATGTTTCTATTTCATTCCTCAATAGATCTTCTTCTTTAAGTGGAAAAAAATTATTTGGGCAAACACTTATTCCTAGCCTTATCCCATATCCAGGCTGGAGCTTTAAGTGCACATTCTTTCTTCTGTTTCTCCAGGGAATCTGATTTCTTTACCATCCCTAGATCAATGGCTACTTTTTTCATCATTTCTCTATACTGGGGCTCTAATTGAATAAGTTTTTCATTCACAGTGCGCTGAGCTGTCAATAAATAGGTTAAAGTCACAGATTCTTTTCTCGCTCCGGCTGACCAATAAACCTCCACATGCGCAACCTTCAGTATATCATCACCTAACTGCTGAGAAATTAAATCTCTGATAGCATCACCCTCACCAGAACTCTCCTCACCACCATCTTCGCCACCACCGCCGCCGCCGCCAATAAGGTCAAAGAGTGGGACTTTCCATTCTTTAATTTTCAGATCATATTTGTATTCCGACTTTTCGATATCCCTAAACTCACCTGCGGTAACTTCTTTCTCTAGTTCCTTAAAATCTTTTGTTTGCCAATGATACTCAACCTTAGTCATCACGCGACGCGCCAGCCAAATAGCCTCAGTCATTTGTCGAGTATAGCTGGAGTTAGATACTATGCTGCCTATAGTACCTGCCATTTCAAGGCTCATGGTAATCATCACGAAAACGGCGATTAAAGTTTCAATAAGAGTGAAACTACGCTCCCCAGCTCTATCAGCGCCGAGATTCGTCTGCTTCAAGATCGACCTCCTGATATCCAGTTTCAACAGTAGCGATGCCCAACCAAGGTTTTACGTTTATAGTAAAGGGAGGATTTTCAAGATCATCTGGTGGATAAAAAGTAATCTCATCTTCTTTTCGGCCAATGTGNATCACTGCTTTTTCAACNTAGCCTTTGGGAAAAAAGTGTAAAAGNACACGATCACCTTCNTCCATATCTTCCCACTTTTGCAAAAATTCATGATGCTCAGTCTGTATGTCCAAGAAACCAATTTCAGTTCCTANAGATCTCACTTTCCATTCCTGATTAGTCACTTTATACCACTTTGCCGGCCTTAACAGNGCCTTTGCTTTAATGACAGGAGATTCAGGCTTCACAACCTCATCACTATCAGGGATTTCNATTTCTTGCCCAGCTAACTCNACATACTCTTCAAACTCATCCTCAAACTTAGTCTGTAAATCTNTTTCTTCCCTTTCCGTTAAATCTNTATCAAGCTTTCGATCTCCCAGAAAAAAGTTACGCTGGTCTGTTTCTTCAAGCCAATATTCACCCTTGTCAAAATCAAATACCATGCGGTATGGCTTGCCTGAAAGAACAGAAAGATCATANGCTGAACGAATATCAGACGATAAAGTTCCCAAACGGGTTTCAATTTCAGCAGTCAAATTACTCAACAGAGGAGCTCCCGCAGAATACATCACCGCAATGAGNGCNATGACCAGCAAGATCTCCAACAGAGTAAAGCCCGGCTGACCGGACATATCTTTTTTCAGGTTGGATCGAGGATCCATGGATGACACTCCACGGAAAGGAGGTTAACTTTCGTCCGCTTCTTCCTCTTCATCTGGGTAGTAGACATTATCTTCTTCAAAGCCCAGATCAGCAGATGGGCCTGCAGATATAATTTTAAAAGTTCTACCATCCGATTCATACCCAAACTCAGTTCCCCACGGATCCTTTAACTTACTNTTTTCGGTGTATGGNCCACGCCAGCGTCTAGAGTTACTTGGCTTAATTACCAAAGCATCAAGACCNTCGTCGGTTTTCGGGAAACGATAATTNTGAACCTTATACATCTGCAGGCTAGACTGAAGTTGCTGCATNGACAATCTGGCGGCATCTCTCATNGCCTGCTCTTGNCTACCGGTTAAATTCTGAATCAGAATGGTCATCACGGTACCTAAAAGAGCAATAACAATTAGAATCTCAATCAAAGACATCCCTTTGTTAGCACCAGGAATGAACGGTTTTCTCATGACTTCACGAATACTAGTTTTCATACCATTCCCTATCAATTTCATTAACCTCTCCTTAATTCGAACAATCCGCCACAAGAACCATGCGACTACACNTAATTTAACGCATCTGCCCCATAATTCCCATCATAGGTACCAACATAGCTGCTACGACAACCCCTACTATAGCGAACATTACAACCATCATGATAGGTTCAATCAAAGAAATCATCGTCGTAATCTTTCTTTCTACTTCCGACGTATATGCTGTCGACAAATGCTCCAGCATTTCCTCCAGCTGCCCAGTTCTTTCACCNGTGGCAATCATNTGAGTCACTAATCCCGGAAATTTACCAGACCGGTCAATGCATGCAGCAAGACTCTTTCCTTCTTGNACTTCAATCTTTGCCATTTCAAGGATATCCGCTATCACAGTATTGGTCACCACATTTTTAGTGATATCCAGAGCTTGTATGATCGGAACTCCAGAATTAAGCAAAGTGGACANGGTATTAGTAAAGCGTGAAACATTGATCCTCATTAAAATAGGCCCAAATAATGGTAACACTAGAGTCCACTGATCCCATGTCCTGCGGCCATTATTAGTATTGATCCACGACCGGAAACCAAGACTAGCCATAAAGAACAGCAAAAGGCCTANATACCAATACTGCTGCATCAAACCTGAGATCTCAATAAGAAGCTCAGTATATATGGGTAATTTTACTTTTAAGTTATCAAATACTTTTGACAGCTTGGGTACNACACTAATGAATAAATAGGAGACGATGCCCGCAGAGGCCAAAATCATAATAGCGGGATAGGTAACGGCACTAACAATTTGCCCTCTGATCCGGACCTGATACTCAAGAAAATCAGCCAACCTTTCCAACACCGTGCCAAGTGTGCCTGATGACTCNCCAGCTCGAACCATATTGACATAAAGTGGACTAAATACCCCCGGAAAAGCAGCTGAAGAGTCGGCAAGTGATTTACCTTCTGAAACCGAATCTTTTACCGCCGACAGAGTATTCTTTAATACGGTATTTTCCACTTGAGAAACTAATGCCTTAAGAGACTCATCGAGAGGTATATGGGCACTTTGCAGGGTTGCAAACTGCCTACACATAATAGCCAAATCAGAAACGGATACTTTGGGCTGAAATAATTGAAGGCTTACTCCTCCGCCCTTCTTTTGTGCTGTAGGTGACTGAAGTTTCATTTCAGCTACAATAATCTTATCTCGTTGTTTTAGCCTTTGCCGTGCACCTTTTTCCGAATCGGCTTCAATCTTACCCTTTTTATCATTCCCTGTTTTAGCATCGAAGCCTTTCCATGAGTATATGGGCATCACTAAACCTCATCATCGGCAAGGATATCGTCGTTTTGCGTCTTCCNNAGAGCTTCCTCTAGAGAGGTTTCGCCGTTCTTAACCTTAATAATAGCTGCTTCCCTGAGAGTGATCATACCTTTTGAAANCGCAAGAGCCTTAATTGCTTTGGCATCTTGATTAACTAACATGAGCTNTCTAATATCATCATCAAAGGTAAGAACTTCGAAAATACCAAAACGACCAATATANCCCGTATTAAAGCAGCGNTCACAACCTTGGCCAGCATGAAATANATTACCATCAAAAGCTTCACCTGTTTTCATACCCATTAAACGGCATTCTTCAAGTGAAGGTTTATAAGGCTCACGGCAGTTAGGACAGAGTTTTCTTACCAAACGAGTCGCNACAATACCCAGCACAGCTGTCGACAGCTGAAATGGTTGTACTCCAAAGTCCATAAACCTTGTNACTGTCGAAGCTGTATCGTTAGTATGAAGAGTAGACAACACTAAGTGGCCAGTGATTGAGGCCTGTATTGCAATCCGTGCTGTTTCAGAATCACGAATTTCNCCGAGCATGATAACNTCTGGATCTTGACGCAGAATAGCACGCAGCCCNACAGGGAAAGACATACCAACTTTATCTTTCACTTCAATCTGACCAACACCCTGAACCTGATATTCAACAGGGTCTTCAATAGTAAGAATATTTATATCTGGAGTATTAATCTGCATAAGGCCTGCATAAAGCATAGTACTCTTACCTGAACCGGTAGGNCCAGTAACCAAGACNATACCATGCTTTTGTTCTATCATGGTCAAAACTTGGNTATAGACACTCTTCTCAAGCCCCATCTGATCTANGCGNAATCGACCAGATGATTTATCAAGAAGTCTCATTACAATCCGCTCACCATGGGCTACAGGAAGGACATTTAATCGGACGTCAATATCTTTTCCCGCAACTTTAATGGCTATGCGACCGTCCTGAGGTATNCGCTTCTCGGCAATATTCAGCTTNCCGATAATTTTNATACGAGAGGCCAGTGAACTCGCATGTCTTTTAGGNACCTGAGTTTTATCCTGAAGNTCACCATCAATACGAAACCNAACNAGAACCTCATTTTCAAATGGTTCAATATGAATATCAGAAGCTCTTTCTTTTACNGCTCNCGCCAACAGACCATTCACTAACCGAATAATAGGTTTTTCATCGTCNGTAGACTCCAATANGTCTTTCGTTTCTTCAAGATCTTCATCTTCACCCATTTCAGGTACATTTAATTCGTCAATGACTCGTTGAGAAGCATCATTAGCNCGTTCAAANACTTTATTAATACTGCTGTCAATGACTGAGGGNGGNCTAACCAGCATATTAATATTAGTAGAAAGNATAAGACGNANATCATCTAANGGNAATATATTAAGAGGATCCGAAACAACTACGGTTACATTAAAGTCATCTCTCGCCAAAGGTAAAATACTATTNTCACGACAAAACTGAATCGGAATATTATCAACTAAAGCTGGATCNATATCATTAATCGGGAGTCGATCATAGTATGGTAAGTCTAGCTGCATAGCTAAAGCACGTAACATATTCTCTTGGGTCACAAATTCTTTTTCAATTAAAAGCTCNCCAAGCTTCTTATTCTCTNCACTCAACTTTTGCTCTGCAAGAGTTTCTTCTAGCTGGCTAGATGTAATCAANTTAGATTCGATTAATATCTGCCCTAATGACTTATTCTGAGCATTAACGGCCTCACTACCAGGCAAGGTACTAGATAATTTTTGGTTATCCGNATTAGCTAGATCACTATCTTTTGATTTTCCAGGNTCATTATCGGCCATCGTATTCCTCACGATCACTTAGACGAAATGGTCATTCAACTACCGAAGGACTTCTAGTTTAAAACTATCATTCCTCCCCTTCAGNACCTGTTGCAGNATCGCCCCCAGATTCGAGTGGAACACTATTATCATCAAAAGTTCCCGATTCAGCGGGTTCAACCGGCTCCGGACTTGCTTCTGGAGCAGCNGGCTCAGTATCATCTGGAGAAGAAATCACTGCNGATGGTAAAGACAGATCTTTCTGCAACTCTCTTTCAATTTTCTTTTCNTTGTCTGTCTTTTTCATCTCATCAACTTCTGCNTTNGTAAAACCCATATCGCGCCGTAANCTCTCNAGGAAAGTNTGNCGATTACGCNACTCNAAATCATCATAAGCNTCNGGTATATANCGACCATCAGTTANACTCGGNANATTCCGCAAGAACTGATCATATTCATTTGGACCAAAAGCAGCTGACATTAGTTTGTCACGATCTTTTACTTTTTCTGCATAAATAGCTGCTAAATCATTAGCACCATATACAATATTGGCCCTAATNAAGATCATCAGACTNGTCACTGANTTATTTATAGAAGTGTTACGAAACAACCAACCCAAGATAGGAATATCTCCCAGAAATGGAATTTTTTGATAGGACTCACCTTCNGAGTTCCTTACTAATCCAGATATAACTGCAGTTTGACTATTCTTGACCGTCAGCCATTGTGAAGTCTTTCTCGTTTTAATATCTGGAACTCCAAATTGATTTAATTCACCATCATCGACAGTAAGATCNAANTTAAACGTTACATAATTTCCAGANTTAGAAATAACCGGTCTCATTTGAAGTGACAATTCAGCGTCAGCTTTCTCCACTTTTTCTGATGCTCCACCACCTGCTAAAGCACCTGCNGTNATTGTCTTATAATATATTTTCTTCCCTACNGTAATAGAAGCTTCTTCATTNTTATTAGCNAGNAGGTGAGGCGTAGCCAGAATTCTGGTATTAGAATCTCTTTTGATCATCTTGATCAATGCCCCTGGAGTTAANTCAATGCCCCCCACTTTAAATGTCTGAGATGAAAGTACACCTATAGTAAAATCACTNCCCACTGAAGATACCGCCGCAGCCTGCGCNGTNGTTGTAGTACCATCCCCACTAGAAGAAATTGCGCCAACAGTACCNGCCTGCCAACCAATACTTGTNCCCTTATTACCAGAGGCACTNCCTCCAAGAACNGAAGATTCAAACTTAAAACCATTNTCCAGACTAACATCAAGGATATCTGCCTCNACATANACCTGAGCTCTCCTCTGATCTAATTTACGGATCAATGTNTTTATTGAATCNTAATCNGCNCGACTACCNGTAATCANNAAAGCNTTAGANGATTCGTCNGCAGTGATTTTGACATCATTACCAAGGTTAGCAACCGAANCNCTATTATTNGTTTTAGATTTTTTTCNNCCCAACGAAGGCACTTTGGAACGNCTGCGACTTCCNGAAGCTANAGAGGATAGAGTTGCNGAAAGNTTCTTGGCATCAGCATAATCTAAGAACCTTACCCGAATNGCAGATTGACCAGACAAATCTGTTAAAGGAAAATCAAATTTCTTTACNAANGCNTTCACATCACTAATAGTACGAGGAGGACCAAAAATAACAACTGANTTAGAACGNTCATCGACTGATATTTTATANGTGTTATATGACTTACCNGCNCCNTTTTTACCNGAAGANACTTTAAATATTGCCTGGACCTTAGATGCAATTGATTTTGCATCAGCATATAANATCCGAACAATAGCNACCTTTGGCTGNTGTCCCTGCACATCAAGCATTTCAATAATAGATAAGAGTCTTCTCACTTTNTANCCAGCATCACTGATAATNAGGGTNTTNGTAGAAGGAAAAGCNATCATAGAATTACTNGTCGCCATCCTTGAAAGGGTNGTTTGCAATTGCTTTACATCGATATATTTTANAGGAACAATTTGAGTNATCATTTTATCCGTNCGAGGAGCCCACGTGGTACCCTGGAAGATCTGCAAATTACCTTTNAGCGCTTTACGAGTAGGGAGAATTTTAATCACTTTACCGGTCTCAACAGTGGTTAAACCGATAATATTTAGAGCCGAAAGAAATGCCTGATAAGCCTCTTCTTTTGTCACTTTTTTGGGTGAAATCATCTGAACTTTGCCGGAAACATTTTTACCAAGAATAACATTTTTACCAGTCCATAAAGAAACTGCGCGAATGATATCCTTGATTTCTGTAGGTTCAGGAAAATCTATACTCACCAGCTCTTGACCAGCAGGAACTCTNGTCGCTCCTTTACTAGGTTTAGCTGTCTCAGCAGGTTTCTCAGCAGCAGCACTAGGTTTCCGCCCCTGACCAANAGTTAGCCCACTAAGTGTTATACTCAGAAACAAAAGTCCGAGTTTGTCTAACTTTAACACTGCCCATCTCCTCTTAGGTCTGCTGGTATTTCCACTAATAAATTCTGCGTATCTCATATTCATTCCGGTCATGATATTGCTGGGTTATTTTATTTCAATATTTATAGTCGTCGCCGTCTTACCCTTTTTCAGATACTCAACTCGGATTTTTCTTTCGTCCTGCAAAGCTTGGTATAGCGCAAANCCCTGGTCAGGCTGAGTCATACTTATGTCATTTACATTAGTNATAACATCGCCGCTTTTAAGACCTACTTTTCTCCATAGTGATTTTGTTTTTACCCCGATCAATTTAAATCCAACCATCTTGTTATCTCTATTATGAGGCACCAAGCGCCCTGATTCCAAAATCTTCGAAAAGCCTGCACCTAAAGCTTCTTCTACATAACTACTCGTTAGAGTGACTGTTTTAATATCCGTTTCTGCTTCTTCATCCTGACCAGAAGGGCTTTGCATGCTATCTGATTGATAAGCCCCCCCCCTACCCTTCGGCGCAGAAATCTCAAGACACTCCTTTTTACCCCCGTTGTTAAGAACCACCTTACGCTGCTCAATGGCATAGATTACAGCATCCTCATGATCTATAATTGGATCACCAGTGGTATAAATATCAGCTGCTGCAAACCCTTTCTCCCGAATAGTAGCCAAAGAACTATTTGGCCCCAGAGTAATCGTACCTATCAGGCTTAATCCCAAAGAGCTTTTGACGCATTTTGCATTTTCGTCAAATTCTTGCTCCGCTTCTCTCGCTACAGCCTTGGGATCGACCTCCTCTGGCAGCTCTCCATCGGAATTAAATACATTTCTTTTAATCACTGCTCGTTGTAAGAGTCGATAATTTGGTTTTTCAACCTGTGGTAAGCTGCCCTTGACCGTCTTTTGCGCTCCCGGGGCCATAGCCATATCCCCGAGAAGAGTGACAGAAAATGAGTTTATCGTAGAAGCACCAAGATAAGAGGTCAAAAGAATCATAGTAGACTTCACTGTAGCAAGGGCAACCTTCGAATTTAGAGCCCGGTTCTTAGCTAAAAATGATTTTATTTTTTCCAAGGTTGCCATCAGCTTTGCCTACTGAACTGAAACATTCATATTAAAAGAAGCACCATCACGTTTTACCCGAACTTCTATCTCTCTTGCTTTCCGGAGCTGCTGGAGCAATCGAATCGCTCCCGCAGCATCACGCAAAGGAATTCCATTTATTTCTTGAATAACATCCCCATTCTGAAAACCAGCTTTTTGATATATTGAATCCTGACGGATCCTCGTCAGTCGAAACCCCTTCAAGGATCCGCCTTCCATATTCGGTTCTGCTTTTGCATCCTGAAGAACCTTTGTCATATTTTCAGTCAAAAGGTGTTTACGGTATTCAGAAGATAGCTGAATATCATGACCCTGCCTTTCGAAGCCAGCCTCTTTGAACGAATCCGGAGGAGGGTCTGTGGCAAGGGGCTTAACTCCTGTCTTTGAACTGCGATTCTTTTTCTGACTCCTGCGCCCCTTTTTTAATTCTTTTTCTTCCATCTGCAGAAATTCTCTGTTGCCATCACGGTCGAATATAATCTTCTTTTCATAGACTTCCACTAACCTGGCATTCTGCATGACCAGATCACCAACGATAAAGCTATTAATCCGTCGTTTTGAAGTGTTTTCGATCAGGGCAAGACCATTTAATGGGTCACCACCAAAAATGACTCCCTTTAACTTTAATGGCAGTGCAGTCTTAACAGCTTTGTCGCCCGGTCGGACAACCGGCCGATCCACATCTGTAGCAGAAGATTCCACAGCATCGCCTAGAATGCCTTCGGGATTAAAAATATTACGATCTAAAATTGATTTAACATCGGATTTAGTGAGTGTGGTGTTCTTACCACCCAGAGATGACTTCCCACGACTTTTAGACTTAGAAGACTGTTTCGATCCTTCGGGTATGATCAACATGCCAACCACCAATGAAGTCAGAGAGGCTGTCAGAAAACCACCACCAACAACAGACAGAACCCAGCGATAATCAACTACGTTTAAGTACTCTTTGATTTTCTCTAGATTGATCTGTTGCAATCAACTACCTGCTTGCTCGGATTAACTAAAAAACTCGAAATATATATAAAATGCGCTCCAGCTTAAAAATAAAACTATGAAATTACTCTAAGTCATTCCTGATTTTCCAAAAAACTTAATAGTTTTGTCCGAATTAACTGAGCACAGCCTTCCGGAGTGGTATAACTGCATGTCAGGGCTATATCTGCTTTGTGATAAAAGGCAGATCGTTTATCCATCAGATTTTGAATTTTTTCCTGCAGGAATTTCTCCCTTTCTTCACGATCCTCTATGTCAATTGCTCCTGCCAATAAAGGCCTCTTACTCAACTCATCTGGCTTCATTGATAACCTGCGAACAACTTCTAACGCAGGGCTCTGCAACCAAACAATGCAACCTAGCTTTTCAAAACAACTCCAATTGAACTCTGACTCAATAGCACCGCCACCCACTGATATAACGTGGTTACGCATGTTCAACAGATCTTCAATCGTAGCCTTTTCCAGATCCCGAAAGGCGTCTTCGCCATCTTTGGCAAAAACATCTGCTATTGATTTCCCTGCACGATTTTCAATCAACTCATCGAGATCAACATAACCAAAGCCAAGGAGAGAAGATAATTTTGGACCAACTGTTGTTTTACCGCTGCCCGTCCCACCAATTAAAATCACATTCCGAACTTTATTCCGATCCAAGCCGGCTAATCCTGATGACCGCCAATTCTGATTATAATTCAAAGCATATATCTTCGCATTTAAGTTTCTATTTATGATGAGTTAGGCTGGTCAGTTTGCTTAAATTTAAGGCTTCAGCCTAAAGTCCTGTGACCTTAATTATACCCTATGTTGGCTGGTAACTCATTAAAAATGAGTCGGCCAAATCCTAACACGCCAACGAAACCCTTGCCAAACAGACGTTCCAATCTTCAGGAAACTCAGAGTAAATTTGACCCGGCAAATTTTTCTCACAATCTAACAACGAAAAGACTAACCTAAGTGTTTTGAAATTATTTTGGGTAATTTATAAATGTATCTAGAAATTTCCAGACACAACAGCATGGTAAGGTGGCGCATTAATCGACCTGAACGATTCAATGCTCTTGGGGTCACTATGGGCCACCTCTTAAGCGAAGCCCTGACCGAGTTGGAGGAAAAAATAAAAGCCCGCCCGGATGAGTACCGGGCACTTGTTATCGAGGCTGCTCCCCAACAAAAAAAAGGGCAGCAACGCATCTGGATCGCTGGCGGTGATATGAAAGAGCTGGCTCAACTGGATTTTAAAGAAGGGGAAGCCTATAGCAGGCAATGGCATAGTATCTGTGTTGGCCTACAAGAATTACCGATCCCAGTTGTTGTCCTTATCGATGGACTCGCCATAGGAGGCGGAGCAGAGCTAGCATTATCAGCCGACATCAGGATAGGTAACGAAACCACAGGATTATGGTTTCTTCAAATGGACGTGGGTCTGGCCACCGGTTATGGTGGGGCAACCCGCCTCACTGCATTAGTAGGGACAAGTCTTGCAAGTTACTGGCTACTTTCAGGTAAAAAGCTAAGTGCCACAGAAGCCAAAGAAGCTGGATTACTCCACGAGTTATATCGCGATTCTGGGGACATGGAATTATGGATTCACAATTTCGAGAAACGCATTGATAAACTGGGGTATGAATCTGTTGCTGCCCAAAAAGCAATGTTAGCCGGTGCTGTGCATTACAGTACTGAAAAAGCTCGAAAAAAGGAGCTCAAATTATTCGCCAAGCTATGGGGCAATAAATGGCATAAACAAGCACTGGAGAAATACCTGGATAGCTCCCATTAAATCCTTGGGATCATATCACTTAACATATTGCTTTCACGCCAAAGGCTTTCTAACTGAGCCTCGGGGATCAGAGTATCAAGGGATGATATATCAAACAGGCTTAAGTCACCAGGAACCTCATCAACCCCAGTAATGCGGCCAAAGTCGGGTCGCACAGCCTTACCAAAATAAACCTGTAAATTCCGACAAAGCTTTTTCATCTGCGGTGTCAGTTCAGAGTCTTGCTGCGGATGAATTTGAATTTGACGATTAGCTGAAGTCATCCTAACGAACATCAGTAACAGAGCATGTGCCAGATTATTTTGCAAATTAACGATAGTGAGCAAAGACGAATGTGCCTGCAACTTTTGAGTGACCGCACTCACCAAAGTCGGGCGCATCAACGGATGATGCAAAGGCTTTACATCACTGACAGGAAAACCCTTTGTTTCGGCATCGGCCTGCGGACAATACAGCCTGGCAGGCTGCCCCAGGGGCACAAGGGCATTGACGTCCCCATGACCTAGACTCCAGGCAAGATGCCCATCATGCCACTGCCCATGCCGCCAACCAAAATAGCTAAGCCACAGCCCTGGGGCATCCCAAAAATTTTCAGGAATAGCAGATTGATGCCACACCCTAAGATCTACATTAACAGGAATATCCCAATCCAAACGGTAGCCGTAATCAGTCGGCTGCGCTGGTAGAATGGGCATCGTATGCAAACCCGCAGGCTGATGATCATCAAGTGATAAGATCAAACTACGGGTTGAACCACTGGCAGAAAAGTTATGAAAGGAAATTGGGATGGCACCATCCTGGGCTGCTAAATCGAGTTTACCCCGTTCCAGCAGATAAAGTGGCGCCCCGCTCAATTCAGACATTAAACCGGAACTCTATCACATCACCATCCTGAACCACATAATCACGGCCTTCCTGCCGCAACTTACCCTTCTCCTTGAGCTTGGATTTTTCCCCAGCTTCTTGCAAGTCTGGTAAGGTATAAACTTCAGCACAGATAAATCCTCTCTCAAAATCAGAGTGAATTTTACCAGCTGCAGCAGGTGCTTTATCACCTTTATGAATCGTCCAGGCTCTGATTTCTTTTACCCCGGCCGTAAAATAAGTCATTAACCCAAGCAGGTCATAGCCACCACGAATCATTCGATTTAAGCCTGGCTCAGTCATACCTAAATCAGCCAGCATTTCCTGCTGGGATTCTTCATCAATTTCAATAAGCTCTTCTTCCAAACGACCGGATATAATAACAGATTCAGCACCCTCGGCTTTAGCATACTCTTTTACTTTCAAAGTGTACTCATTGTCTTTGGTACCCGAGGCCATATCCTCATCAACGTTCAGAACGTATAAGACTTTCTTTGCCGTAATCAAATGCATATCACGATATGCATCAGCCACTTCCCTGACATCGCCAACATGGGGCTCTAAATCAAAGGAACGAGCCGGCTTGAGATCCTGTAATTGATTCATCAAAGCTTCCAGCATAGCTATGGTTGGCTGGATTTCCTTTTTGCCAGTTTTACCAAGCTTTTTATAGCGACTCAAAGTATTTTCTACTGTTTCTGAATCCGCTAAAATCAACTCCGTTTCAATAATGCCAATATCCCGAATAGGATCGATCGAACCTTCTACATGGGTGATATCATCGCTATCAAAGCAACGGACCACATGAGCAATCGCATCAGTGGAACGAATATGCCCCAAAAACTGATTACCCAAGCCCTCACCACTAGCTGCTCCTTTTACCAGACCAGCAATGTCGACAAATTCCATACTCGCTGGAACGATACGCTGAGAGGAAACAAACTTATCCAGTTCCTGCAAACGAGGATCAGGAACATCCACTCTGCCCACATTAGGATCAATGGTACAAAAAGGATAGTTTGATGCTTCTGCCCCAGCTTTGGTGACAGCATTAAAAATTGTTGATTTACCAACATTAGGCAAACCGACGATACCACACTTAAAACCCATGAAGATTAACTCCGCATATTCACAAATTGTAGTGGAAGACCCACTTCTTTTTCTTTTAATAAAGAAATGACAGACTGCAGATCATCGATCTTTTTACCAGTCACCCGCACCTGTTCATCCTGCATCTGAGCCTGAACCTTTAGCTTGGCATCCTTGATAAGCTTCGTAATCTTCTTACCAATTTCCTTGCTAATGCCTTTCTTAAAGCTCACGACCTGACGCAGTGAATTACCACCTGCTTCCTCTTCTTTGCCATATTCCAGGCAACGCAGGTCTATGTCTCTTTTGGACATTTTCTGCTCCAGAATCTGATGAATCGCTGCCAGCTTCATATCATCGTCAGCCAGGATCTTAATCACTTCGTCTTTTTTATTAAATTCAACCTCAGACTTGCCTCCCTTAAAGTCGAAACGGGTTTGAATTTCCCGACTGACCTGGTTGAGGGCATTGTCCATTTCCTGTAAATCAATCTCATTAACTATGTCAAATGATGGCATCTATTCCTCCGGACTACGGCCATAGAAGTTGCTGGCTATTGATAACAGAATACCAGCCGTACACAAAGGCTCTATTATACAATTTTTCCCAGCGATCTTAATAGGTATCTTCATCTGATAGAGAGAAACCTTGGCTGTTTTGCTACTCCAGGATAATCTGACCCTCACTTATAATGGAGGTAGGCTTTGTCCCTCGAGCTCGTCACAACCAGAATCAAAACTAAGGTCCCTTTGGC
>PBRN01000215.1 GCA_002725955.1 Pseudobdellovibrionaceae bacterium | reverse complement strand
TCTTGGTCACCTTCTTCTTGGTCACCTTCTTCTTGGTCACCTTCTTCTTGGTCACCTTCTTCTTGGCCACCTTCTTCTTGGCCACCTTCTTCTTAACTACCTTTTTTTTATCTTTTTTTTTATCTTTTTTTAAGCTGGACTGAAGAACTTTAGCGCTGCCTTTAATTTTTTTTTTAATTTTCGGCATTTTACAAATCTCCACTTGATAACCCTTCAAAGCATACTAAATATTTTATGATGCCCCAGATATATTTCAAGCAAAATATATAGATTAACATGAAAGATATGCTCAAAATAATCATATTGAGATTATTACCGACCTTAGAAATAAAGTTATAAAAAATTGTAAGTACTAATCATAGCTATAAGAAAATGGTATCAATTAGACTGAAAAGTACGATTCCACCATTTTAATAGCATTAGTAGGAAAATTTTTACCTCTCAAATTTACTATAGTCACCGACACCTAAAATAATGACTTAAGTACATATTTGAGGCTAACCATGAAACTATATGCAATATCACTTTTGGGCATCATGATCCTCGGTAACGGCTGTAAAACTAAGAATTCAGCCACCCTAGATGAAGGTATCAATATGAAAAAAGTTGAAGGAGCTACCTTCAATAAGGACTTCTTTTTCGGTGTAGCAACAGCTCCAGCCCATGTAGAAGACAACCTAGACGATATATGGTTAGATTTCGCCAAAACAAAAAGAAAAGACAATAAGTGGAATGTAAAATCATGGAATGATGCACCACAACCAGAAGTAAGATTAAACTTTTGGAGCAAACCTGAAGTCGAAATAGAGCTGGCTAAAGAACTGGGAGTCTCTGTATTCCGCTTAGGAATTGATTGGGGACGATTGGTTCCCAACAAACCAGGGACGAAACTATGCGGGAGGACCAAGGACCGCCTCTGCGATGGTAGTATTTCAAATCTTGATGCAGTGCAACGGTACCAGGAAATCATTCAGATGGTAAAAGACCGTGGTATGAAAGTCATGTTAACTCTATATCACCATTCGATGCCTAAATGGCTATCAAAAGATGGTGGCTGGACCAATGAAAATGCTCTCAAATATTTTCAAGTATTTTCCCAGGATGCCGGAGCATTTTTTAATAAGCAAGTAGACTACTGGGTAATCTTCAATGAACCAGCTGTCTTCGCTACACTCAGCCATGGGGCAGGAGTATGGCCTCCTGGCGGCGGGATGAATTGGACCAATATAACTTTAGCTTTTACGACCGGCACTGGTGCAATCATCAAAGCCATGGATCAAATGATAGCTGCGCATAATGCAGTATACAGTGACTTAAAAAAAATCACTGATGCACCGGTAGGTATAGCACACAATATCGGGTATCATACCGCAAGTGACATTATCGCAAGATATATACGCAGAAAAACAATCGATATTATGAATTACCGATTTATCGATAAAACTAAAGATCATATCGATTTTCTAGGACTCAATTATTATGGTGAGGAGAGAATTCAAGCTACATCAGTTGGTATTGCTGATGACCTAGAATTCAGTGAATCCGGTCGAGCGGTTAACCCAAATGGGCTCTACCAATTACTCAAAGATTTTCATCAACGTTATAATATCGATCCTGAAACTAAAAGTAGTAAAGCCCCTGTTCCAATTATCATAACGGAAAATGGTATCTCAGACGACACTGATATTATTAGACCTGCATATCTCATTGAACATTTGATGGCTATTTCCGAAGCACAAAAAGAAGGTGTTCCGATCTTCGGTTATGTGCTTTGGACACTTTCCGATAATTGGGAATGGTCAGATGGTTATTGCCCTAAATTCGGGGTTATCGAGGTTAACCGGAAAACTCAAGAACTGAAACGGACCCGACGACCTTCATTTTATCTTTACCAGGAAATTGCTACAAGCCGAACAATCACAAAAAATTTACGCATTAGAGCGCTAAATACTGTACATAGAGCTCATAAAGCTAGTGTTGATAGGTATATGTGCAGATTGCAAGATGGCACAGACACTGTCGAATTAGCTAAAGATGCTTGGCCTCGAAAAATCAGACCTATGAATTGGATGTTCCAAAAATAAGTCTTTTGGTTACCAGATCTTCGAAACTTTGACCTGCTGTCAGTGAATATCGATCATCTTCCTATGACGATTTAATTTTGCTGCAAGACTCGAAGCGGAAGATGTCCTCAGAATCGACTATAACAATGAAAATATTTCCAAGTAAATTAACAAAACTGCACACCAAATAGGCTAAGGCAAAAAAATAAACCCGCTATTTTGGCGCCAACTCAACTGAATCAATCCAAATATTATAAGCCTCTTCGACGGGATAAAAAAAAAAACCAATTAAAGAAATAATTTACTCTAATTGATATCAATTTAAATACAACCTTGGTAAATATCAGTGTCATTGTTATTTCAACCTATCCGCCATTAAAGGGATATAATACCAGGAAATAGCATAAAAAAGTGAAATATCATAAGCAACGATCCGAAGTTCAGATGGTCTAAGTTTTAAAATAATAAGATCACTGAACCGCAAATATTTTGTTATTTGCCGGTTTAGACGATGAAAGTCTCTAGCCTCCCGTATTTGGAAAGGACCCGTATGATTACAGTTGATGAAGCTATCAAGCTGATTATCAAAAATATGCCTGCGCCTAAATTCCATAACATCAATTTGGAAGATGTAAAAAACACGATTCTTCACGAAGCACTAACTGCTGATCGTCCACTACCGCCTTTCAATAGAGTGGCTATGGACGGTATTGCCATAGATTCAGCTAGCTGGGTTTCTGGTATAAGAACCTTTCCCATTGCAGAATGCCAGCAAGCAGGAGAACCCCAAAAAAAGTTAAATGACAGAAAGGCCTGTATAGAGGTGATGACAGGGGCCGTGTTGCCAGAAGGGTGCAACTGCGTGATCCGCTATGAAGATCTATCTATCAACAAAAATCAAGCCACAATCAGCGATAACCTAGTTATCGAGCCTATGCTAAATGTACACCCTAAGGGTGCGGACTCGCAAACAGGAGATCTACTGGTAACTGCAGGCACCAGAATGCATTCACCTCAAGTTGCTATTGCTGCTTCTGTGGGAAAAAATAAATTCAAAGCTCCCATTTATCCGAGGATTGCAGTTGTTTCAACTGGAGATGAGCTGATCGAGATTGAACACCCCCCCCAACCTCATCAGATTAGACGCTCAAATATCTATGGTATCTACACAGCACTTAAACAGCATGGTTTTGATCATGTTACGACTCTGCATTTACCAGATAACAAGAATATACTTTATACAGAACTTGATAANTTNCTGGCAGCACATGANGTCATCATACTATCTGGNGGAGTATCAATGGGAAAATTTGATTACGTCCCAGAAATCCTNTCTGANCTCAAAGTCAGAGAAATTTTTCACAAAATACGNCAAAAACCTGGTAAACCGATGTGGTTCGGTATTGGCNNGAACAATCAGTTAGTTTTTGGATTGCCNGGNAATCCNGTCTCGGCTCTCATAACGCTACATCGTTACGTTTTAACNAGCNTATATCAGCAAGCAGGTTTTCCGCTTAAAAAGCATCAACCATATGGNCGCCTCACCAAAGACATAAAATTTAATANAGAGATGTGCCTATTTGCTCCAGTAACTATTGAATANTGTNGCGATGCATCGATACATGCAACGCCCACTAAAAACAATGGTTCNGGNGATTTCGTATCNTTNGCAANAACNGACGGGTTTNTAGAACTGCCAGCAGAANAAAAAGTATATNGNTCAGGAGAATGCTACCCTCTATTTTTGTGGGGAAGTAAATGAATAGTTCTTTAATTGATAATCACGGAAGAAAAATACGCAAGCTAAGAATTAGCTTACTAGATGCCTGCAACTTTAGATGTTTTTATTGTATGCCNATAGANGCAAAGTTTATGCAGCCTGCAAAGTGGTTAACAGGTGAGCAAATTGAGACGATTTGNCGCGTCCTAACAAATCATGGCATCGAGCAAGTACGAGTTACTGGNGGCGAACCTACTCTAAGAAGAGANTTTAGAGATATCATGACTCGCCTTACNAAGTTACCGATAAAAAAANTCGGTTTAACTACAAATGGAATGCTCCTATCAAAACATCTAGATTTNCTTAAAGCAACTAACTGTANGCATATTAACATTAGCTTAGATAGCCTCAGANAAGAAAGATTTAATACGATCACACGCACCCAATCNTTTGANAATGTTTATAAGTCTATTATTCAGGCNAGAGAAATGGAATTCAACCTCAAGTTAAACGTAGTTTTAATGAAGGGTATTAATGATGACGAAATTNTAGACTTCGTCAAATTTTCTGAGACATCAGGCATTGAAGTGCGTTTCTTNGAAGTAATGAGAATTGGTCAAGCGTGTAATCCACANAATGATATGTTTATCTCTGCANANGACTGNATTAAAATCATCAAAAATNATTACGAATTAAATCCTGTTCAAATGGAAATGGATGCAACCTCTTTCAACTTCCTNACTCCCAAAGGNGCTCAAATTGGGTTTATAGCATCTGAATCTCAGCCTTTTTGCGGCAGCTGTTCCCGNTGGCGGTTATCAGCAGATGGTTTTCTAAGAGCCTGCTTGATGTCACAAANTGGCATTAACATCAGAGATATATCAATAGATGAATATCCATCATTCTTCTCAAAATTATTGGCNATGAAACCAACCGGCCGCATCAAAGAAATAGAACAAGATATGAATCAAATNGGAGGCTAAAGTGCTAACACACGTAGACCAAAATAATCGACCGACTATGGTNACCATAAGTGACAAAGCCATTACNCAGCGCTCGGCCACAGCTAGAAGTCAAATATATCTACCAGATGTCATTTTTAATCTNNTCAAAAATGGTGAAATTGAAAGTAAAAAAGGTCCAGTTTTCAATACAGCAATCATAGCTGGAACAATGGCAGCAAAAAAAACACATGAATTAATACCTTTCTGTCATCCCATTCCTCTCGAAGGTTGNAAATTTAATATTTTCNCCGATCAGAAAAATCATGTTGTNATAGAGTGTACCGTCCAATGNCAAAATAAAACCGGGGTGGAAATGGAAGCNCTTACNGGNGCTAACATTGCAGCTTTAACNATATATGATATGTGTAAGGCACTTAGTCAGGATATGATCATCACAGCAACAGAAGTCGTAGAAAAAAAAGGAGGTAAAAGTGAAATCAAAAAGAAATAATTCCTTTCACCCTCTACAAATNGCTTTCTGCGGGCATTCGAATGCCGGNAAAACAACTCTGATTAGCCGNCTTATCCAAAGGATGAAAAAGGACCATGTCATTGGTTATATGAAACATGATGCCCATCGTTTTGAAATGGATAAAGAAGGCAAAGACACCAATACCATCTGGCAAAGCGGGGCTTCACAGGTCATGATATCTGATGCAGGACATACGGCTTGTATCCACCAGGGTCAACCTAGGTTTCATGAACAAAAAGCCGCATTCCTCGATTGCGATTTTATTTTCCTCGAGGGCTATAAAAATAGTTCTTGTGAAAAGATAATGATGATCGACAAGCACAAAGAAATCCTACCGCAAATCGAAAAAGGCCTTTTCGAAAATGTCATTGCTTATATAGGACAAGAAGATCATATGGATCTGGACAAGCCCTATTTTAGGAGAGATTGTATTGTTGAAATCAACGCTTTCATTGTTTCTCATTTACGAGAAAAAATGCAAAAAACACCTTTATATGGATTAGTTTTGGCTGGGGGGTTAAGCCAAAGAATGAACCACGATAAAGCAATGATAAATTATTTTGGTAAAACTCAGGCTGAGTACTCTTTAGAATTATTACAGCCGTTTTGTAAACAAAGTTATCTGTCATGTAGAGAGCATCAATGGACCGATTCAACCATCAATAATTTACCTCAAATCCATGATCGTTTTAAGGGATTTGGACCTATGGGTGGTATACTATCGGCTATGGAAACTCATCCAGGAGCAGCATGGCTAGTTATAGCTTGTGACCTTCCTTATCTAAATGCTAAGGCTATTGCTGCAATTATGGATCATCGAGATCCATATAAATTCGCATCATGTTTTCGCAGTATAGACAACGACCTCCCGGAACCCTTATGTGCCATCTATGAACCTAAAGCAAAAATACGGCTATACGAATTTATGGCTAATGGGAACTACTGCCCACGCAAAGTCCTGATTAATTCATCTATAAACCTTATGGAACCACCGTCAAAAAAAGTTATGGCAAATATCAACCATCATCATGAGTACACACAATTAAAACAAGATATTGAAAATGGTATCGTGCAATAAATTCAATATCTGTTATATCAATAAAACACTTTGACAAACATGAAGCAAACTAAATGATTTGTACTAATAAGAATCGACACTGCCTACCCCTTATCCACAATAAATATTTGTAACCTCCTGAAATAGTATAAAATAATCTGGCACCTATTTTGCTTATTTACTGGATCAAGTCGGAATTTACCAAATAGAAAAAGAACGACTATCCTAGAAATGATTCAAAAAAATACCACTAAGATTGCAATGAAACTAATTACTAATCATATTGAAGGTTAATTTTAATGAAGCTAATTTTACTCCCCTTAATCCTCTCATTTTTGACCGTGACTGGTTGTAAAAAGCAAATTAATAGCAAAACTAACAATATTTTTGGCCGTGAACATATTATCCTTGAAGGCAGCTCCAACAAAAAAGGACCTGTTCTTCTGGTCATTGTACCTGGAGCTAACCTAGGACCAGAAAGTTATGTAGACTTAGGAAAAAAGATCATAAGTCAATCTTCGCAGAATATCTGGATTGCCATTACTGATTTCCCCGGTAACTTTCCTAACCCTATTCAAATGACTGGAAAAATCAAATGGGTTCGCCAACTCGTCGCTGAGAAAGGCCAAACATTTGTAGATCAACAAGTATTTGTAGCCGGTCATTCTCTAGGCGGTATCATGGCTGCTCCTGCTGTTAAAGAGCTTAAACTCGGTGGATTGATTCATCTAGCCTCCTACTTACCTCAATCGAAAGTAGCCGGGAATCAGCAATTATCTGAATTTCCTACCCCTGTACTAACAATAGGTGGAACAAGAGACGGGCTCACGAGAGCTTCTTTTATTGCACGGGAACTAGCTAAAGCAGAAATGATGGATAAGAGTACAGAGCATCCTTATCGCATCCAAAGAAAATCAGTACACTTGGTTTCAGGTGCGAAACATGCACATTTTTCTGATGGTTTTTTTCAGGAAGGCGACCTTGAAACGGATTCAAGTTTACAAAAAAGTCGCGAGAAAATTATTGCGCTGATCGATGCTTTTATAACTCTTAATTCCTCCAATGAATCTGATGAGACCATCATAGATACTAAAGTTAATATTCTAAAGTCTTCCGAGAAAGATACTAAGCAATGGTTATCTGGCTATTACCAAATGCAACTAGCAGACAAAGATCATTGTTTATTTGCACAAAAAATTATAGGTAACGTTAATGATGCCGAATACGCTGAATTCGAGGTCATTCAGGATGACTACGCCCCTAATTACGTTGAATTCGTATCATCTAAACCCTCCCTAACCCGCCTGGAACTTAGATTATCCTATCGAGCCTCTTATCACACAAACCTAATGGATGAGTCCACGACACCAGCAGCACCAAGCGCAATTGCCTGTAAGATGAAATCTCATGAAGCAATCGCTCAAGCATTATCTGTTGAATCAAAAAGTCAACTTTCATGCGCTGATGTTAATAGGGCTACCTTTGATTTAGCAAAGTCTCTACTAAATTCTGAACAATATGAATCCTGGGAAAAATGGGGTAAAAAAATCAGCTTTGGTGAAGATAGAGCTAGAAATGCTGGACCTCTATGGTTAGCATCTAAGGCAACAATAGAAAATGATGGCGAAGCAACTATTGTCAGGTCCGGAGCTTTAAGAACTGCCGTCGACAGCCCATTAGTGGCAGGTATGCATTACTGCAAATTAGTTGCTCCATCAAGAGCTTTCGAATGGTTTTTAGTCGACAGTCAAAAATGAGAAACATGTTAGAGTGGTGAGACATTAGTCTCGCCACTTTTAGATGAAAAACTAAGCGGCCTTGTCACCATTATCATCAACTTTATGGAACAGGAAAGCATCTCCACGCAAACCCAGTTGTTCGGCACCATTGACCGCCCTATAGACGTTCTCAAATATCTGCATAATCAGCCCCATTTGCTGAGAAATACGATCAAATTTTTGAGACTCAATTAAAAAAACATCTTCCAGCTTTCCTTTCAGATCTTCAACTTTTTCAGATATGTCATCATGGTTTTTCTGAAGATCATCCAAACGCGGCATAACATGTACCAATTTACTTACAATCGAGTCACCAGTGGTATTGAGATCCTGCTGAGTCTGCATCAACTTTGATTCAATATTGTTTTCCTCGATCATTTTAGAAATATACGCCATTCCCTTCGCAATCTCTTCGCTTACAGTACGGTTTGCAGAGCGCAATCGGGAAGAAAGTACTGAGGAGACACATTTGTAAAAACTATTAGCAAATTCCTGATCGGAACGAATCAGGTCCATAAACTGTTCTTTCTTACAAAACATTAATTCCAGTGGATCCGATGTTGCTTTTACCGAGGCAGATGCCCTCATATTTCTTTCTATAAGAGACATTTCACCAAAACTCGATCCGGGACCCAGTTCGGCCAGCATTTTGAGATTTTCTGTTTGCACAGTAACCTTTCCCCGCACAACAACATAAATACCCGGAACATCATAACCATATTTGAGGATATACTCTTCTTTTTTACATAATAAAGGATGAAATAACTCTCTTACTTTGTCATGACATTCTTGATCCAATTCAGCAAAAAGAGGAATTTCATCAAATTTAATGGCTACAGACATTTGAATCTCCCTTTAAAGCAATTTAAAAACTATAAAATATGGCGGCTTCGAATTTCTCTTATAGTGCCAGTCTCAGACCTCATAACTATCGAATGACTGGTAGCCTTAGAACCAAAGAACTGAACCCCATCGAGGAAACTACCCCTTGTCACTCCGGTCGCTGCAAATATTACAGGGCCAGTGGCCAACTCTTCATGAGCATATATTTTGTTAAAATCGGTTATACCCATTTTCTGAGCTCTAATTTTCTCTTCATCATTTCGGAAATTCAAGCGACCTTGAATTTCGCCCCCAAGGCAACGCAATGCTGCTGCTGCTAGAACACCTTCCGGCGCCCCTCCCGTACCAAGAAGTATATCTGCTCCTGCATGTTTACGAGTCGTAGCGATAGCACCCGAAACATCACCATCAGATATCAGATTAATCATTGCACCTGATTCACGCACTTCCCGAATCAGCTCTTGATGTCGCGGACGATCCAAACAAATAACAACAATATCCTCAACTTTCTTCTTCAAGGCAGCAGCAACTTTCTCAATGTTCCAGGTAGGAGATTCTCTGATATCGATGACCCCGGCAGCTCCCGGACCAACAGCAATTTTGTCCATATAAGTATCTGGGGCATGAAGGAATTTACCACGCTCTGCCGCAGCGATAACAGCAAGAGCCTCAGTGCCGCCATTAGCAACAATGGATGTACCTTCCAATGGGTCACAAGCAATATCTATGTCTGGACCAGATGCCGAACCAACAACTTCACCTATATACAACATGGGTGCTTCATCCCTCTCTCCCTCGCCAATGACAATCGTCCCGTTCACATCAACACTGTCGAAAACCGAACGCATAGTTTCCACAGCCGCTGCATCTGCAGACTTCTCATCCCCCCTACCAATCCAACGTCCACAGGCTAAGGCAGCTGCCTCGGTTACCCGAACAAACTCCAATGCTAGGTTACGGTCCATAATCAAAGGCCTTTGATATAATTAACTGAAATTATTGATATAAAATACGGTAAATCTGCCGTAATGATGGGAGGCTTATCGGCTAAGCAGTTAGAAAAATTAACTTAATTAAATACAGAGTCGTGGGAATAGATTTATTTTCATTATTACAGTATGTTAGATTAATTCCCTCTTCATTTTTTGGTCATCCGAAGCCCCCAAAAATCAGACATAACCTAGTTTCTCGGCAAGGGCCCGGATTTCACTCTGAGCAGCCAAGAGCTGATTCAGTGG
>PBRN01000214.1 GCA_002725955.1 Pseudobdellovibrionaceae bacterium | reverse complement strand
TACACTATGATGAACTCATGAGCAGAAACTATCTTGGATGTTGAAACAACTTGAGTCACAGATACCTCTATATTAAGATTGCTTTCTATCAATCATCCAAAATTTATATATGACGCAATGATTTTTATCATTCTCCAATGAGATACCTATACATCACGACTCGTAACTTAGTTACCATTATGCAGCATAGGTATTTTCACTTAAATCTGGCATCCCTTCATCGACAATGAATGATTTATCATGACCGGTACTGCTATCGAAAATCATATGGTTAATCTCAGACAAAGAAATCACACCATTATTTGAAAGACTCCTGATCCGAGATACGATCTTCATTTCAGCTTTTCTATAATTTTGCTCTTCTACTGAATTCATTAGGTCCATATCTTCCTGCCANCTATCNGATAATTCNTCNGGAGCCTTATTTAACAGTANTCGNCTAATATGNTCTCTAGTACCAACNAAGAANTTCAATAGNTCNTCTCTTTCTANACCCATAATCAATTCNAGTAAATGTCCATCTTTAAGGTACGGCATCATTTCAATCGTAACNAANTTACCCATAANATCTCTNGCTGTTTCNGGATTGTTC
The DNA here is from genome assembly GCA_002725955.1 of Pseudobdellovibrionaceae bacterium. Lineage (GTDB taxonomy): Bacteria > Bdellovibrionota_B > Oligoflexia > Oligoflexales > Oligoflexaceae. The sequence goes on along the minus strand of PBRN01000214.1, from coordinate 24,073 downwards.
TCTGATAGAGTNCTCATCAAGTTTCTCTGTTCAGANANNTCNGCTTTCTCCATTAAGTCTATGAGAATATCACTAGCNCGTAGATTTTCTGTGTCATATTCAGGATGAGANGCNACTTTCTTACTCATTGCCTTAGCNACATTAAATAAATATTCTCTNGGTACTGCTTCGGCCTTAGTTAATTCGGACATAAGATCAATCTTATCCTTGCCTTTGTACATTTCNAATACTTCGTTACGCCTTTTCCGATCCAATTGTGTTAACACAATACTTTGAATCTGTACTTTCTCTTCCGAAATTAATTTATATATTTGTCCTGCATCCAAACGATTCAAGAANTCAAACTTTTCTGCCGATTTTCTTGCAAGAACTTTAATCTCAGTTGCAGTCACCCGNGTCTTTANGAACATCAGCAACTCATACTCTTCTTCAGGATCAAAATTAAATTCAGAACTATGATAAAACTCNCTTAACTCATANAAATCCCGCTGNAAATTAGGATCATTAAGTAACTCAAATACGATCATGTGACCNAATATATGNACATACTTTGCCGNTTCTTCCACCCCNTCTTCTTTAAGTAANCGAGAAAATGTCTCCTTTGCTACTTTNGGGTTNGACAAGAAGATATTCACTAATTCATCTTTCAACTCTGCTATCTTTAACGCATATCCNANATCTACTTTTTTACCAGAATCATNACTNCCCTGNNCNTTANCNCCATCAGCCCTCTGATTANCNGCTNCNGCNCCAGANGCAGCNNGCTTTNCTCCTTCTGCTCCAGTTTTAATTACCATTTCTGAAGCGTCNCCCTTNGCTTTAGATACTTTAATGATTCCCACNGCNAGTANGGCTAGAAGAATCAAAAATCCGGCTACATAAATAGCCAANTCCTGAAGAGTTAAGTCAGCNAGGCTNCCTGTCATNGTATTNTTATCTGATTTCTCAGTTAACTCNGTAGAATCNGANACCTTTGATTTCGAAGAAATATTATTTGANGTTTTGGAATTCATTGAGGATGTTGTGTTAGTAATAATCTCTTTGGTACCTGCCAGCTCTCTGAACATAACNANCATTTGNCTCANCCTTTCNAGGCCATAAGGATCTTTNTGANCCATCCTGCTTTTTTCTAATGTNTTAGCATANGTTTCTGGAAANCNNGTTACTCCAAGGTTGAGATTNAGAGGAGATGCAAACCTCAAATGAGATCTCATCAANCTACTAATTTTACGNCGTGTATTAATATCTAAACGCTCATCCATGGTTACATCTANCTCTATGCTATCAATTCGCATAGCCGATTGACTCACCAAGTCCACAACTTTTCTCGATGGACTCAAAACAGAAGCNTCGTCCGGTGTTACCCCACTACCATTTATATCTATTTTTTCAATAATNCATTGTTCNGGACAATATTTTTGCACCACCTTATTCAGNGCATTACTTACNTTCNTCTTNAACTTTGATTTCAANTTNCCAAGTGTTCCCCCATTATCGCCAATCCGAGGATGCTGGACTATCTGCCANCTNACTTCTGCGACNCCCCCAAAACGGCGNANNTGATTAAGAAGGATCTTTTCNAATTTACCGCGAGACANAGTNGANACTCGATCATCCACCTGAATNTCAACAAGAACTTTNTTCACGACCTGCTGACTATTAGGCCTTGAAATCCCTTCCTCCTCAAAACCCANATTTTGAGTATCAGTAATCTCGTCCTCAGTACCCACNCGTATATTTAGTANCTCACAAGACTTAGCGCAGTATCGATCTAAAATAGGTCTAATTTTAGATTCAACCTTTCTACCTACCGATAGTTGNAGCTCACTAAGATTTTGAGCTAAAGCATCTGAGCTAAAAGTTACNGTCCACAGTAGACAAAAGAAAATTATTCGATCAAACCATCTCACAATACCACCTCTTAATAGAAATAGAGCAGCTGGATAATTGTCTCGGANAAAAATAGAAAGTCTAAACCGGAAAAGATTACCTNGTAGAAANCAACTACCANNGAAANACNGTNAGAGGTAATGTATATTAAANATTAATCAATGTCTNAACGGAGTATGNCGGTATAAGANGNCNACATACATCAGCTAAATTTTNAGAGATTTTTCAATAGCTGCNGTAATGANATCTTTTCGATANCCTTGAAGCTTAANNCCATTAANGAATATGGTTGGCGTACCTGAAACTCCCGCCCTCTCNCCTTCAAGCTTACTTTTTTCAACATACNTCTTGGACTCTTGACCTTCNAAGCAAGATTTGAAGTCTTTTNTATTAAGCTTTAAAGAGGCTGCAAAAATTTCAGGAGAATCCGATTTCANTACTTTTTGGTTCTCAAAAGCTTTTTTATGAAATTCCCAATATTTNTTTTGTTTTCCAGCNCAAAAAGCTCCTTGAGCAACACGGGTAGATAANGGNGATATAATAGGAAANTCTATAAAAACAAANTTCACTTTGTTTTTATATTTTTTATAAAGNTGTTCAAANATTTCCGCTGCCTCACCNCAATGAGGACACTTATAATCAGCAAACTCTACNACAGTCACCNTAGAGGATTTNTTCCCACGTCGAGCATAATCAATNAGNTTNANGTTNGCCTTGGGAGCTANTGGCACAGAAGCAGNATACTTGTACTTACCCTGANTCTTNAATTTGTCTAAAAGCTTTAAGCGATTTTCNGCCTTNNTCTTGGTTACAATATATTTTGTAATATCTGCTTTTACTTTTTCATAAGGATAGGGTATTTGAGACTTGTTATCCTGATAGAACTTCTTTTTCTCAGCCTCATCAGGGGGATTTACTGCGACCAGACTATCAACATATTCTAGCGTCGATTTACCATCCTTTTTTGCAGCTTTGCCATATTTCAACTCAAATAAAGCCTGCTCCACTATCGACATCCGCTGTTGGTGATATTTCATTACATGATCATGAAGTTTCATCTGATATTTTAAGGGTAAATCTTTAGCCTTATAGTTTTTACCATTATACTGAAATAATTGTTCTGCACTGGCCGCAACACTTACAATAGAAACAAAAATACTAGTCAATGTAATAAATAAATTACACTTCCTAAAAAACATTAGCATGTTTGATTCCCTAAAAATAGATAATCGAAAAAAATCCAAAGTGCCAGCGATAATCAACTCAAAAATTTAGAGATGATTAAAGGCATGGATTTTGAGATTTTAATCATAAGTTGGTTTGAGGGTTTTGGACATTAATTGAATCCAAAGAAACAGAGACACCTTCCACTCGCCTCTTTTCAAAAACTTCGTGAATAATTTTCCACTGCCTATTTTTATCTCGCTTCCAATAAAGGATTTTCCTACCTACAGAAAAATATCTGTTATCACCATTAAAGTCCTGATTCATAATTGTCATCGCATATTTCGGGTGACTAAAAGCTCGTAAATTGCTCACTTTGACATCCATGCGCCGATATGACCTAAAAACCTGCTTTTTATACCTTTTGTAACTTTTTAGATTCTTCCGTTTAAATTTAAAGTCTTTAGCATAATGCGAGATATAACCATCAATATCCCTCGACTGCCACGCTTTGATCCATTTATAAGCCTGTTTTTTTAAAGACCGTAAATCAGAATCAACGTTAACGTCCCCTAATCCATCGGCAATAATAATATACCCATGATGAGGTCGAAGCCAGTTTGTCAGGGATAGTATATCTTTATTATGAAAGGCGACACACCCTTCTGTGACATTTGCCTCTTTGACTCGATCATCACTTTCTACGCCATGAAGCCAGATACCATGTCCCGTTTTCTTGTCCAGTAGATCAACTGGATTAGGAAAATCAATCGGTATGGCAGTTGCACCATATTTCTTAGGCAGCTTGACTCCCGCAAACTCTCTTTGTGCAAAATAAATGCCTTCTGGAGTTTTATTATCACCCTCCACTTGCTTATCACCNTGNGCTTTTCCTATNGCAACCTTAAATATGGCAACCAATCTGGATTTACTATGATCCTCNGGCCAAGTTCTTAAATGTGCCTCTAACGTCTTTTTATCTATTTCCAAAGCAATAACTTGATTANTGACATGATGAGAAGNNGGAGTTACTGCATATGCAGTCCCAAATTGAAGTAGGAAAAAAAAGCANAGCAAAGTACCACTATAACGCATTTCAACCCCATTAAAACTGAGAATTACTTTGGCTATATTCTCTTATTCAAACCAGTTTCACAAGGATTTTCACAAAGTGACGTATTAAATTTCGTGGCTATAATGATCTAGATCTTCNAGCANTGCTTTAAAGTCCTCTGGCAAAACAGCCTCAAATGCCAACTTTTTACCTGAAACAGGNTGAGTAAANCCNAGAATACGAGCATGCAGCATTTGACGCTTTATGCCTTTGACCCTCTCCCGAATCGTTTCAGGAAAGCTCTGAGGCAACTGGACTGGNCTNCCATACATTAAATCCCCAACNACATGCATATTCANGGCTGAAGCNTGGATGCGAATCTGATGNGTTCGACCAGTAAATAGGCGTACCCGCGCCAAAGTCAGCCGATCAGCATAAACCTTTCGCCTAATAAACTCACTTTTTGAAAANCTGAAACTCGAAGGAATCGGNTCCTCACCAAATTTCTCNTCCATCTCAGTNNTAGTCAATGANTCATACTTTAATCGATTAGTCGGACATTTATGTAAATANCTAGAATANAGCAATTCTTTCTGAGTCAACCTTCCATTTAGCAAGGCAACGTACTCTCTAACATTAGTTTTATCTGCAAACTGTTTNGAAAGACCTTGNAGNACCTTTTGATTCTTNGCAAAAACTATNGCNCCTGAAGTATCTTTATCNAGCCTGTGNACAACNCCNGGCCGCAGCTCNCCATCATCAAAAGCGGCGGCATGCTTTTCTCCTAGATAATGCAAAATACCTTCNATNAAAGTTGTCCNNTTAGTTCCNGCTCCNGGATGCACCACCACGCCAGGNACTTTATTAATNACAATAAGNTCTTCATCTTCAAATAGAATATCGAGGTCTAAAGGAGCAGCTTTCAATGANAGGGATTCTTTANTCGTNTGTCCNAGAGGATAGGATATCGTATCTCCAGGAGCGATATGNTCTTTAGCACGGCAAGGCTCACCATTTAAAAGAATACTTTTCTCTAAAATCAGATTTTTNATTTGCGTGCGGCTTANACCAATATCCTGGGATGCCAGCCATGCATCAATTCTTTCATGGCTAATTGATTCTGATGCTACAATAGTTTCTAAGTTTCGTTCTCTTGACGCCAAAGTTCCAACTTCTCCGTAAATGCATTCATATAAGGCTGATAATCTTCAATCCCCAGATANTGGAGATAACTTTTCANGAAGCCCTTTACATATACTAGAGCGGGCAACTTATGAAAGGAGTTATTCTCTATCGCTCGNACATATTCTGGNGCAATTTTCGTTCTTCCAAGCAATTCATTCATGTCAACNCGAACCATCTCTCGCAATTCTCGGTATAGCNGACCATCGCCCGGATCTCGACCTTCGAGTAAATCGNTAATCTGTTGCTTTTTATCGACTTCATCAACCCCTCTAGCAACCTTGTTAAGTACCGGATAATCCCTGACTTCCTTAGCAGTAGGACCACCTGTTTTAGGCTTTTGAAGNGTGCATTCATTAATATCCNNCACCCAATTNTCTTTTACNGGCGGCGGCGGCTGTTCAGCCCCAAANGGATCTCGTTCCACAGATAAACAATAATCGNCCTTCTGAGNAATATTNATCTTTTTNTCNTATTCTCTACGAAGCATCTCATCGTCTAAAGTTCGATACGCCTCTTCGATCTCNGANAGCGACGTTTTGGCGGCACCATCNTTCATTAAAGAATAAAGAGCCTGACTTTGACTNGAATATGTCTTTTTCAACCTCAAGAAGGCTTCCCTAATTTTTATNCTCGGTACGTCTGATTCTACCTCNAACAGATCATAATANCTCAGATCTCNTTGGAGATCTGATATTTTNCGCAAGGTACTACNTGAAGAACTCAATTTTACCCCCCCTGAAGGCCTAGTAAATTCAANGAATTCGCAGCTACTACAGCCAGCCTTTTTGAAATCAAGCTATGTGGAAAATCAGTNATGAGAAGTCTTCTATTTTTCAANGATTTCCATACGGACTCATCATAGTTAAGAAAGCCTAAATTNTTACANTGAAAACCAAAGTAACGCTGACAGATATGTTCCATNGATCTNCCTATATCCATATCAGTTTGATCACGAGTCTGNTTTACGATGATTCCAACTAGCCTTCCTCTCAAAGCTTCTGCAACCAGTGCAATAAAATCNGGATAAGTNGANCTCAACTGCCGNAAACAATCGGCATACCCTTGATTGACATTACCACTCGANACTTCTGATAAACAGCTTAATACTTCTTCTACGATTTCTTTATTATTTGTGCGATCACCNAAATTAGTTAATATCTTCCANANTGCCATTTTTAAAAATACATATGCATTCTCAATGGAAGTNGGCTCAGGTAAAACAGTAATAATACCTAGATGAGCTAATGAGAAAAAGTCCATGGTAAATTTATGGGTCCCTGCACCAAGATCAAGAACTACAAAATCTACATNATACTTTTTCTTGCAATCGAATACTGCATCAATCAGTCTTTTAAAATACTTTTCTTTACCAGCTCCAAATAATTCNCCCCAATCTTCTTCACGACCTCCAGCNACAAAAGCAACNCCCTGAATAGGCGCTGGNAGGATNACATCTTTGAATTGCATATCTTCATNCCTTAAAAAATCNGTTACTGATTTTTTNGGAACACTGGTACCAAAATGCGTNTGCAAATTAGANCANCCTAAATCCATATCGATGACCAACACACGATGACCATTTTGNGCCAACATTGAAGAGTAATTTGCNCTNACTATACTCTTACCAACGCCACCTTTGCCTCCACCNACAGCTANAATCGTAGGTAAGGTCTCAACTCCTCGCGGATTNGCAAAGTCAGGTAAACCTAACATCCATGAATTGTATGATTGCTTAACAAATGAATTATCATCACGACCNTAACCAAAGCTATCATTCTCTTTCGCAGGCTGTCTCGCATCGTACATATTTATTTACCAATTTTTTNATATTNAATTATTTTTNTTATTTAGAAGTCTAANTATCACCNAAAAAAGGTCTATTAANCTTCTAGCTATATTATANAAGATNTAAATAAAANCTCTCAACTATCAGNCTAGGTAAATTATAGTCGGAAAAAANAGCTATATTGATTCAAATTANAGNTAGANACTACAAACATNGAATTNAGCAGAGNGATTGGTAAGATCCNAAAAATAGAGNNNAAATGAAAAGAACGATGGNGCTAAACTAAACTATCAGCATAATAAANNGNCACCACCATGGTNNAAATCANACANATCGGCAAAATACANATCCGNCCAATCANCCAATAAANNTCATTTNTGATAGANGCCAACCTCCACATNACNGCAGCATATANNATAAANACATAACCNAAGAANTGAGAGAGAGTAGAAAACAATGGANTTAGCATTTCAACNGTCATCTNCTCTTTGAANTCTGGAAGTTCAAGAAAAGGAGTCATNAAACGTACTAATATCGGATNACTAAAATATTGGTANCCCAGAATCAAAATGCCACCNAGAAAAAATACAACGGCTGGCTGATATTTAAACCANTTTGAATCATGAAACTTCAANCTCATAATTGCNAAAAGNAATAAAAGAGTCATATCTAATAATAAAGTCAGNTCGAAGCTACCCATTAGATAAAACCAAGAAATACAAAAAATAATTTTTGCGATTAAAGCACTATAGATAGCATGNTCNAGTGATTTNTTCCAATGAANCAGNACATAAATTANAGCNGGAAANAAAGNCAAAATCNTCAGAAATAACATATTTGCCAAAACAAANTTTCCTTTTTTTCAGACTTTANATTNTTCTNCCGATAAGCAAAATAAATTGGAATAAGGAATTAGAAAATGGCTAAATCCACTCCTAAAAATTGTACCACAGGCAAAAAAAAGAAAAATGAGTTTGATTTGACTGTCATAGGTAGNGGTCCCGCNGGNCTNGCNGCAGCGATGCAAGCCTCAAAGTTAGGTAAAAAAACTGCCATTATTGAGGAAAATCCACAAGCACTTGGNGGNTCTTGGTTNCAAACGGGTACGATNCCATCAAAAACACTTCGNGAAGTACTNGCTACTATCCANAGCATCAGGCCACATGTNGGTGGACATTGGGTAAATCGAATATTACTCGATATAGATTCCTCCTCANTAATTAGAAGAGCNCGTGANGTATCAAAAAAAGAAGAAAAATTAATGATTAAGAATCTNGATAAGAATAATATTCCAATCCTAAGTGGTCGGGCCTATATGGAAGACANAAANACNATANGAATTACACCNAGTAACGGGGATCCCAGTTACCTNGTAAGCACNGATTNTACNGTTATAGCGACTGGATCTAAACCTCGTCGCCCATCAGAAGTACCCTTCGACGGCTGGCGAATTGTGGATTCTGATGATATTCTTCGTCTCGAAACCCTGCCAAGTAAAGTAGTTATCTTTGGTGCAGGAGTGATCGGATGTGAATACGCTTGTATGTTCGGAGCTCTAGGAATCGAGACGATTCTGATTGATGCTCGATCAACGATTATGCAATACATCGACCAAGAAATTGTTGGAGAACTTAAAAAATGCATGATGGATATGGGAATTCAATTTAGACTTGGTCAAACCTATAAGTCCCTAGAAGCACAAGGTCCATCAGTAAAGTTACATTTTGAAAATGACACTATAGAAACCGATCTTTTCTTTTTTGCCGCCGGCAGAGTCTCATCATCAAAAAAAATGGGTATTGAAAAACTTGGGATTATTAATGACCCAAGAGGAACCATACAAACAAATGAATTTTTTCAAACGGAAGTTCACAATATATACGCCTGCGGTGATGTTATCGGCCCCCCTGCACTTGCATGTACTTCGCTAGAACAAGGTAGAATAGCAGCTAATCATGCTCTCGATAAATCCAAACGGACATTTCCAAAAATATTTCCAATTGGTGTTTATACCATTCCAGAATTATCATCTGTTGGCAAAACGGAAGAAGAAGTTATCCAGGAAGGTATAGATTACGTGGTTGGAGAGGCAAACTATGATGAAATTGCAAGAGGTTATATCCGGGGAGATGTGCATGGCTTGATAAAAATCATTGTCGACAAAACTACCCACAGGTTGATTGGCGTCCACATCGTAGGAGCTGATGCAGCCAATTTAATTCATATTGGTCAGTGTATTATGTTAGCAGAGATGCCAGTACAAACACTTGTAAACCTATTTATTTTCAACTATCCGACACTCACCGAAGGTTATCGCGTCGCTGGTTTTAACGCCATCAATAAACTTTTTCCTGAAGGTACTATTGAAGAAGCTCCATCTTTGGAAAAATCGCAAAAGAAAACCGCAGCATGATCCATTGATGCTAGACGATAAGATCTATAAGATCATATAAAAGAACAGGACATGCGGCCATCAAGGTCAAAATAAAAACTATTATTTATCTTCTATTTATCAAGGACCAACAGAGTCAGGCTCACCAGGATAATCTCGGGCACCATCAGATTTCGGCACTGTATCAATCTTAGAGGGTTCCAAGGGCGAACCCTTAGGTACTAAGGAAGTCTCTGCCTTCTCCTGTTCAACATTTTCCTGTTCAACCTTCTTCTGTTCTGCTTTCTTTTTTTCAATATTTGCTTCGTAACTACCAGCCGCAGAAAAAAAGATCATTACCGAAGCAAAGATACTAGCAAGTAAACCGACCAAGAAGACCTTCTTCTGCATCGCATCCAACTTTATCTTTTCCGACATTCTACCCTTCCTCTAGTGATTTTTTTGTCTCAAGTAACAAGGTATATAAGTCAGACCGACTTATTCCTGAGCCTTTCAATTGTCCCAATACATCTTTAATACTATTACCTTGCTTAAAAGCCTTCAAAGCTATTTTTACTATGTCTTCATTACTCATTGGTTTCGGATCTGGGCAACAGCACATAACCGCAACTTCCCCCTTCAGTGAAGTATGCTCTCTCACCCAAATCACCATATCTTCTATACTGGATGTATGGATCTCCTCGTATGTCTTGGTCAACTCTCGACCAATACATACCTGAGCCTCGGGCAATACCGAAGAAATAGTCTCCAGGCTCTTAGCAATACGCTTTGCCGACTCAAAGAAAATAATGGAAGATCGGGTTGCTGGCCAACTTTCGACTTCTTCTATTAAGGATTTAACCTTACTTGGCAAAAAACCAATAAACATAAAACGGTCAGAGGGTAAACCAGAAGCAGCAACTAACGCCAGCAACGCACTAGCTCCAGGAACCGGAATAACGGGAACCCCTTTCTCTCTTGCTGCTGCTACCAAGCGAAACCCCGGATCTGAAACACAAGGTGTGCCTGCATCCGATATGAGAGCTACCCGCAATTCCTCCTCCAGCATCCGGGCGACAATTTCAGGTGCTTTTTGTTTCTCTACCTGGTCATAGTAGCTTATCAACTTCCTAGCCTTGATACCGTAGCGGCTCAGCAGCTGACCTGCTCTGCGGGTATCTTCGGCAGCAATAACATCAGCATCGGCTAAGATTTCCAACATCCTTTTGCTGGAATCATCTAGATTGCCGATCGGTGTAGAAACTATATATAAAGCTGCTCTCGACATAATAGGCTCCAGTTGGACATGGGGTCTGCCAAGTTACCCAGAACAAATGATAATGCAATGAAATTTTTTTGAAAACCAGCCTAAGACAAAGTGCGCCATAAGTACTGTAATTTTCCCTGCTTAAAACCTGCTAAATCTTAAGTGAGTATTTGCTTGAATTGCAACAAGTGGTTATGTTACCCGGGGAGTGTTTTGGCGCAACCACAATTAATTTATCGGAACAGCCACCGTGCAATAAAGACATGGACAACTGATTGACTTGCCAAAATAGTTTTTGATTAAGGGCAATCAGATAAACATAGTTTGAAAGGTCAGGAAATTCAGCATGACAGACAATACTATCGCCTCCCTAGAAAAAGAGGCCACAAGTGTTGAAAATCAATTTCAATCGAATGTAGCAAACATTACAGCAAACCCGACCCCCAAGTCAGTTGACGAATTAAGGATCGCCTACCTTGGAAGGAAAGGCAAAGTATCCGCCCTAATGGAAGGTATGCGACACCTAGCTAAGGAAGATCGTCCAGCTGCAGGCAAAGCCGTAAACAACCTAAGACAAAAAGTCGAAAGTGCCATTGAAGACCTTATTATTAAGGCTAATGAATGGCAATTACAGCAAAAGTTGAATCAAAGTCCTTTAGACGTAACGCTTCCAGTAAAAACTCAAACAAATACGGGTTCGTTACATCCAGTAACTTTAATGCGCCGCACTTTGCTGCGCGAATTTAGAAGATTAGGCTTCACGGTCGTAGATGGCCCAGAAGTTGACCTTGATTTTTATAATTTTTCAGCGCTGAACTTCAAAGATGATCACCCAGCACGAGATATGCAGGATACTTTTTTTATTGATGGACGTGACAAAACCGTGTTACGGACTCACACCTCAAATATCCAAATTCACGCAATGTTAGAAAATTCCCCCCCTTTAAGAGTCGTAGCTCCGGGACGAACATATCGTTGTGATTCCGACCTAACTCATACACCGATGTTTCATCAAATTGAGGGTTTCATAGTGGATGAGAGAATCACTATGGGCGATATGAAGGGTGTTATCGACAAGTTCCTAAAAGCGATTTACGGTGAAGACCTTTCCACACGCGTACGACCTTCTTACTTTCCATTTGTTGAACCGGGTGGAGAATTCGACCTACAATGTGTTAAATGCAGGGGCAAAGGCTGTCGCATATGCAGTAAAACGGGGTGGCTTGAAATTGGTGGAATGGGAATGATTCACCCTAATGTATTTGAAGCTGTTAGCTACGATTCTGAAAAATATACAGGGTTTGCTTTCGGCTTTGGAATCGATCGGTTGGCGATGCTGAAATATGGCGTAACCGACCTCCGCCTCATGTTCGAAGGAAACAAGCAATTTCTTAGTCAATTCCCAATCCACTCATAGTAAGGCAGAACAAAATGAAAATATCTCTGAATTGGCTTAACGATTACGTTACCGTAGATCGACATACGCCAGAACAAATTGCCGACGCTTTGACAAGTATAGGGCTCGAAGTAGAGGGAATTGAATCTATATCACCTCTCAAAGGAAAAGTCGTTGTCGGAGAAGTGTTAGAGGCATCACAACACCCCAATGCTGAAAAGCTGCAAATTTGCAGCGTAAATATTGGAGAAGAAGAACCCCTTTCCATCGTCTGTGGAGCGCCAAATGCAAGACCAGGAATACGTGTTGCTGTCGCCACGATCGGAAGCGTCCTTCCTGGAGACTTCAAAATAAAATCGAGCAAAATTAGAGGTGAAAAGTCTTTTGGTATGCTATGCAGCGGCGAAGAGTTAGGTATCTCAGCCGAAAGTGACGGTATTCTGGAGTTAGAAAAAAATATTGAAATTGGCACCTCTATACAGAAGCATTTTCAACTAGAAGATACTGTATTAGAAATTGGACTAACACCAAATCGAGCTGACTGTTTGGGGTATGTGGGTGTTGCGAGAGATCTAGGGGCAAAACTGGACCTAGAATTAAAACAGCCTCAAAATAAAGCGCAACGAATAGAAAGCCTTAAATCCTCTGATTATATTCGAGTAAACATTGAAGATAGCTCTGACTGCGGACGATTTACTGCTCTTTATATAAAGAACGTATCCGTTACCCCTTCACCTCTATGGATGCAGAATCGGTTAACGAACTCAGGCATGAGACCCATCAACCTCATCGTCGACATTACAAACTATGCCATGCTTGAATGGGGGGCTCCGATCCACGCTTACGATGAAAGATTTATCCAAGGCGGCGAAATAAATGTACGCCGAGCAAAGGATAACGAAACATTAGTGAGTCTCGATGGAAATGAACTGAAGCTGACTCCAAATGATATTGTTATTTCAGACAAGGAAACAGCTATTGGACTAGCAGGAGTCATGGGAGGAGCCAATAGTGAGGTACAGCAGGACACAAAAAATATCATTGTAGAGGTGGCTCATTTTGATCCATCACTTATTAGAAAGACAAGTAAGCGAGTTCAACTCCATACTGAAGCATCACATAGGTTTGAAAGAGGCACTGATATCACCAACTGTGATCGTGTTTCTTATCGCGTAGCAGAACTCCTCAACCAATGCATTCAGGAGCTAAACAAAAGTAATACTGATTTGCCCGTTCCTGAAATTGCTTCAAGTTTGGTAGATGTATACCCAAACCCACATGCGCCGTCTCCAGTGGCACTGCGTTTAAGTCGTGTGAGACAAATCCTTGGGCTTTCAATGATCACCATTGATGAGTGCATTGAGGCCATAGTTGCCTTGGGATTCAAACATCTCGACCAAACCAAAGAACGAATATTATTTGAAGTCCCCACTTGGCGTCGAGACATTGAAAGAGAGATAGATTTAATCGAAGAAGTGGCCCGACTCCATGGTTTCGATCGTATCCCTCTAACACTTCCCAAAATGGATATCAAACCCAACGTCGAGAGTTCATTTATTGAATTTTGTGATAATTCTAAATTTTCTATGGCGGAGTCCGGGTTTACCGAAATTATAAGTTTTCCTTTTATCTCGCCAAAAGATCTAAATCATTTCAACCTATCTGAAGAACATCCACTACGATCATGCGTTAAAATCGCCAACCCATTGGTTGAAGATCAAAGCTTACTACATTCAAGTCTGTCATTCGTGTTACTCAAAGCCTTAACAAACAACAGAAAACATGGTGATTATGGGACTCGCTTGTTCGAAGTAGCCAAATGTTTTTATGAGCCCCTTAACGGCAAACCTAACGCCTCATTTCCTTTATTCGAAAATAGAGGAGAACACGGCATTCACGTTTCAGAACGGGCTCAAAAAGATAATCGACCTAATGAAAAAATGATGATTGCTGGCATTCTGGACCAACCATGGATGGCCAAGGCCTGGAGCCAGCCTGAAGTAGCCACCTCTTTTTATCATGGAAAAAGCATCGTATGCCAATGGCTCAATAGCTTTGGGATTAGTGAACCCATCTTTAAGCCTATTGATCCAAAGCAATTAAGCTGGTTACATCCCACAGCAGCAGCTGAGCTCTACATTGATGACAAATTTTTAGGATACGTTGGCGAGGTTCACCCCAAAACAGTTGAATGTTATGAACTTGATATCGAAAAGCCGCCCGTAATATTCGAAATGGATTTAGAGCTAATATACAAGCTTTCTCAAACTCCCGCCGAATATGAAAGTATAACCACAAGATTTCCACCAGTCACTAGGGATCTGGCCTTTGTAGTTGACCAAAAAGTATGTCATCAAGATTTCGTATTAACTTTAGGAAGTTTCAAGCGAAAGAAGAACCTAAAAAACTACGACCTTTTCGATGTCTACGAGGGCGAAAACCTCCCCGAAGGAAAGAAAAGCATGGGGTATAAGTTCTCATTCCAATCAACTAAAAAGACGCTTACAGACAAGGAAGTGGAAAACGAACTCAATAATTTGATGACACACTTAAAAGACGAGTTGTCAGCAGAGCTACGCTAATCACTTGGCCTGACCACCTAACCACATACTGAAAGCACAGACAACTGGGCTCCCAATAGCACTGGCACTCCAAAAGGCTATTGCAGGGAGCCATTTCTTTTGTTCAATGAGCTGCACGACATCCAGAGAAAAAGTCGACATAGTTGTCAACGAACCAAGAAAACCACCAAGAATCATCAGCTTCTGATTATATGTCAAAGAGAAAGAAGAAACCAAGTAACCGATCAAAAAAGAACCCGCAAGGTTAACACAAACAGTACCCCATGGTAAATCAGGCGCAACTTTCGCCAGCATTTGAGAGCTTAGGACACGAATCAAAGCGCCCGCCGCCCCCCCTGCAGCTATAACCAGAAAATTCATCTTCACATTCCATAAAACAAAAATGGTTCTGGCCGAAAGTCCGGATTCAACCATGTTACCTCTAAAGTGTTTATCCCTGTTTTAGGGCGAAAAGACCAGTTTATAGTATCATCTCCAGTAAAATTTATAGTGGTAGAGACATTATCATTAAGAGTTAATCGAACTGAGCCTTGTCCTCCCAATGACAACTTCTGGCCTCTGGTAATATTTAATTCAATATCCTTACCCAGAAAAGCCACCCCACTATTACTCCCATCAAGTAACATGGAAAAATACTGGTCAACTGTGCCCCACTTCGGTCTTCCAGAAGGAGCAAATAAGATCGTATTTGGATTATCATTATAATCAGAATTAGCTCTTGCTTTTCCATATGGGTTTTCTGGGTCAAAGTTCATAGATTCAGCCCAAATATCCAAAACTTCATTGGGACTAATATGGGGGTTTGCAAACCTCCTATTGCCACTACCAGCAAAAGGCTGAAAAGGAAACCAGAGAAAATCAGGGTGATCTTGCTTTGAATTATTAATCCATTCTCCACCAATAATATTATCTTGAGTATCCATAGCTAGGATATATTCATAGACCTTTGTTCCTTTGTCAGTTTCACTATCTCCCGAATTGTTACTCGTCGGTGAACCTAATGCTTTAGCATAATCAACTTCCATCCGAATTCTCGAAAACTTAACTGCAAGTGGGTTATAGATCCAGGTATTATAACTCCCAGACCTTCCTGTAGCATTCATAGCAGCAGTCGCACTTGCAACATTCGTTGAGGAATATCGATAGGCATATAATGGAAAGTTCCATACTGGACGCTTCCTATCGTAATCAAAAATCAGAACCTGACCCTGGACTCCTATCCAGTTAACTAATGATAGATGAAAACTTGCAGGGTTTACATCAACACAAGCATCCATTGAAGTGGGGTCTGCTCGATTTGCTGGATTATCTGTCGGACTTGACTCTTCACAACGTTCACCAGAGAGATTACGAGCAAGAGTACTCATATAAATCTCTGCCAACAATGCTCTGATATGCGCCGGCGTAAAAGTCACACAGGCATTACCAGAACACCCCTTAGGCCTAACAACAGATCGAGCCGGGTCCTGATGCCTAGAAACATTGGCAGCAAAACCATTACAATGACCATACCAATCCGATTCATTACTAGTATGATTCTTGACTTCCCAGTCTACTGATTTAGGCTCTCCACCATAAAAAGCTTTATCATACTGCTCGAGTGCTGCACCTACATTAGTACCACCAGTACCCTCTTGGTACCAAGAATCCGAGTATGGCCGCCTGCTTTCACCAACTCCTCTATTCTGGTAAGGTTGCATTTCCAATAAAGTCCGCAGATACGATTTTTGAAACAATTGAAAATATAGATTTGATACCTCTGTAATTCTGCTTTGCTCATCAGAATAACGCTCAACTTCTGCATGTACTCTTGAATCTATTTTAGCCGCTGTTGATTGCATTTTGGTACAACCCGACAAAAATAGATTAATCAGAAGTAAAACAAAACCATATCTATTCAAAATTTTTAGACTCATCCTCGCTCCTTAATGTATCGCATAATCCCACCTAAGGAATAAGACTTGCCGAAGAATAATTGGAAATAAAAATATCTTTGATCGTGCTATAACAACTATTTTATCTCCATCTGAAATTAAAATAAAGCTTACTAAAAACCACCAGCCTTCATAGTCAAAGACTCAACCCTATCACATCTGGCCTTAATACCTGTGGGATCTAATAATCATGCAAAAAAGGCAGAAAACCCGACTGAGTCAATAATGTAGATTAAGTGATTGGCAAAAAAAGTCAGTATATGCTATGAGAAGGTTTTTATTGGAAAAGTTATTAAATTATAGGGAAGTTAACAAAAAATGAGAAAAGGTGTCCTTTTACCTTTGTCCGCCGCATTTATACTCAGCGTAGGGGCTATAATATATTTATTAATTTCCCAACCGGCCATAATCGAAAATGGTCAAATACTTGAACCAAGTAGAAAGCTTGAAGACTTCCAACTAATTGACTTTAATGAGAAAAAAGTAACAAAGGATCTGTTTAAAGGTAAATGGAGCGTACTTACTTTTGGCTTTACTAGCTGCCCTGACATTTGCCCGACAACACTGGCATTTTTCAAAAATGAAATGTCCCTTATCAATGAAAATAGAGAATTCATTCAGTTTATCTTTGTAAGCATAGATCCAGAACGAGATACTCCAGAAAAAATTAAATCATGGGTTCAATATTTCGACCCCAGCATAATTGGCTTAACGGGCACCACAGCGGAGCTTAAAAAATTTACCCGAATGTTTGGGGCATGGTTTCAGACCACTAAAGTAGACGGTTCGGAAGAGTACACAGTCAATCATCCACCCTATTTCTATCTGGTGAACCCTGAAGGAGAATGGAAAGCTTTCTATAATCCACCACTTACTTATGGCAGGGTCGCACAGGATTTAAATAGGTTAATTCCGGGAGAAGAAATCAAATTATGATCAGCAAGTTCATAAAAGCATATTTAATCATTGTAGTCGCAACTTTACCTCTTTTCGTATCTGCGAGCCCTAAACTGAAGATCGATTCACCATGGGTACGAGCTATGCCTCCTGGTGCATCTATGACTGCAGGATACATGACAATTACTAATGAGGGCTCTGAAAAAGACGAACTTATCAGTATTTCCAGTACAGCAGCTGGCTCAGTTGAAATCCATCAGAGTTATATAGAAAATGGCATGCATCAAATGAAAGCTGTTTCAAAACTGGAAATTCCAGCTGGAAAGAAAGTAAACCTATCACCAGGCGGCTATCATCTAATGCTTCATAATATCAAGAAAGATCTACAGCCCGGCAAAGATATAATTTTGAATGCAAAATTTAAAAAATCTGGTAACAAAAAAATACTGGCTAAAGTCAGAAAGTAACTTAAGGAATAGAAAGGAACATTATGTCTCAATTAGGTGAGCTATTTAAAGAGCTAAAGATTTCAGAAGATAAATTAAAAGAAATGATCATAGCTATCTCGGAAAACCCTATGGCTGGGCTTAATTATTTGCAAGAACTAGAATTAACACCAGAATTCATGCAAAAGGTGATGGGGCTAGTAATGACAAATCCCGATGCAATTTCTGAGTTTGGAGAAGAACTTGGTATCAGCTCTGATGTCCTGGAAAAATCAAAGTCTGCAATTACAGGCTTTATGCCTTCTACATAAATGTATTGTACTTTTATCTTTTTTAAAAACGCCATCGTTAATAGATCATTGACGATGGCGTTTTCTATGAAGCCTATAAATATAGTAAGCTGGTAAAGCGTTTAATCTAGAGCCTTGCCAAGAGCCTCTACTAAGTCATTGCCATCTTCAATGCCAATAGAAAGACGCAATAGGTTCGGACCAATACCAAGCTCTTGTCTTAATGCTTCCGGGACAGAAGCATGAGTCATTTTCTCTGGATGATTAACTAACGATTCGACACCACCAAGACTTTCAGCCAGCTCAAAAATAGTTAGCTTGTCCAGAAAGTTCAAAACATCAGTGTAGTCACCTTTTAAATTGAAACTAACCATCCCCGAAAACCCACTCATCTGAGACTTAGCTAAATCATACTGAGGATGACTTTCCAAACCTGGATAAAAAACTGAATCTACTTTGGGGTGAGCTTCCAAAAAACTTGCTACCTGCAATGCATTCTCTTCATGCTTAGCCATTCTCACAGCTAATGTTTTAATACTGCGTAACAATAAGAATGATTCAATGGGACCAGGTGTTGCTCCAGCAGCAAATTGCACAAACTTGATCTTCTCATATAAATGTTCATCAGAAACCATTACCGCACCACCAATAATATCAGAATGGCCACCGATATATTTAGTCGTACTATGTAATACTATATCCGCACCTAACTTATGAGGTGACTGAAATATTGGTGAGGAAAATGTATTATCTACAACCAGCAATGCTTTCTTGTCTTTTGCATACTGTGACATTTTTTGAATATCAATCACCTTCAACAATGGATTTGTTGGAGTCTCTACCCAAATCATTTTAGTCTTGTCTGATAATGCTGCTTCCACTTGTCCGTAGTTTGTCATATCCACAAACTTAAAAACGATGCCGTACTTCGCAAACAGCTGTCGGAATAATCGCCCAGTACCACCATATACATCATCGCAAACGATGACTTCATCACCAGAATCAAGCAATTGAATGACAGCTTGCTCTGCAGCTAAGCCAGAGGCAAAAGCAAGACCATAATTTACATCTTCAAGAGCTGCAAATGCTTCCTCCAAAGCATCACGAGTAGGATTACCAGCACGGCTATAGTCCCAACCTTTATGCTCATTTGGAGCGGTCTGCACATATGTAGATGTTTGAAAAATAGGGGTCATAATCGCCCCTGTCATTTCCTCTGGTTTAACACCAGCATGAACAACCTTTGTATAGTCTCCAGAATCAATCATATCGCACCCCAGTAAAAAAAGGGCTCTCAGATATTACTGGAGCCCTGATACTTAATCTTTATGATCTATTATGCTAAAGCTTCTGCTAAAGCACCTTTACGCTCTAAGTCCATAATAATGTCACAACCACCAACAAACTTGCCTTTGACATATAGTTGAGGAATAGTCGGCCAGTTGGTAAATGATTTGATACCGTCTCTTATTTCCCACTCTTCTAAAACATTTCTTGAGGCGTAAACCGTACCATGTTTGCTAAGTACCTGAACCACTTGAGCCGAAAAGCCACACTGTGGTGAATCCGGTGTACCTTTCATAAAGAGAAAAACATCATTAGTGTCAATATCCTGCTTGATAATTTCAAGAGCTTCTTGTTCTGTCATCAGATCTATCCTTTTATTCCTGTACTCGTTGAATCATACTGACTTTGAATCATATGCAGCCTATTTTTCACCATGATTTAAGTCTGTTATCTCTTCGACCTTCTGATGCTCTAGTTTAGCAGCGTGAGGGCCGGATAGCGGCCTGGATCCTAGCAAATATCCGCCCCAGAGACAAGTCAATTTGAGCCGACAGCTATAATGACAAAAGGATTAATAAGCTTGCCCGTTCGACCAAAAAAGATCAGAATCTTAAGAAAACACGTCAGCACTATCTCAATGGTCACTGATATTTTGATTTAACAACAGAGCCAACCTGACTTGTTTTGCATCGATCTTTGTTAGGAGGAAAACATGCCACCCCAAGACTTGAACCATATCACTCTGACATCACACCCGAATAAATGGGGTGAATCACCTTTACCTATAAAATGGGGTGCCAAGACCGCTAATGACAGAGGCCCGATTATAGCAAGCCTCACCAACCCTGAGCATAAAAATGCTGTGGGCACACATTCTGGATCTTACATGGTATACAGTGCCTTAGCAGTAGCTGCAGGCGGTTTAGACCCAAATCACAAACCGGACTTAACGAATACGGCTCCAGTTGTCGAAATAGGGCCTTTTGATTCATGGGCCGATGCGAAGAAAATAGTTTCCATCGATCCTTGGGGCGCAGCAATCGGCAAAGAATTTACAACACAACTTAACGACGGCTATGATGTCCGTCCCACAATAGCAATCACTCAAGCTCATATTGAAATTCCGGAACTTAAGAAATCAATTCAATCCAAAAGGCTAATACCTGACGGAAAAATTCTTCTAGAAAATGGCACTATTTTTGTAACTAAAGCAGCCTTGGAACCAGTATGGTTTCTACCAGGTATTGCCGAAAGATTTGAAATTGAAGAATCACAATTAAGGCGTTCGCTATTTCAACATACAGGTGGGATGTACCCTGAATTAGTGACTCGCCCTGACTTAAAAGTTTTTCTACCTCCAATAGGGGGACAAACCATTTATATGTTCGGTGATATTAGCACATTTCCAGACGAAAAAGTTAGAATCAGCTGCCGTGTCCATGACGAATGCAATGGATCAGATGTATTTGGCTCTGATATCTGTACGTGCAGACCATACTTAGTGCACGGCATCGAGGCATGCATAGAAGAAGCCCAAAGCGGCGGCACAGGAGTGATCGTCTACAATAGAAAAGAAGGTCGTGCCCTTGGTGAAGTAACTAAATTTTTAGTCTACAACGCTAGGAAAAGACAAGAAGGCGGTGATCAAGCAGCNACTTACTTTGCACGCACTGAATGTGTTGCAGGTGTTCAGGATATGAGGTTTCAAGAGCTAATGCCCGATAGCCTGCATTGGCTAGGCATTACAAAAATTCATCGCTTCGTCTCAATGAGTGATATGAAACATGACTGTCTAGTAAAGTCTGGCATCTCTATCGATGAAAGAGTTAGCATACCAGAGGATCTTATCCCAGACGACGCTAAGGTTGAAATGGACGCCAAAAAAGCAGCAGGCTATTTTTCTAAAAGTGGAATACCCTCTAANGAAGAATTAAAGAAGGCTAAAGGCAGAGATTTAAAATAAATCAGAATGAGTAACAATGAGCNAAATTAATAAATCTGAAATTCAATACCTNCTATCGTCAAGAGCAGTGAGAGAAAGGTGCTTACAGCTCTTCAACCAAGTAAAAGAAGGNAAGAGTGACTTCTTTTTATTTAATCNAGAAAAAGTTCAGGAAACAGCCCATTATGTTGCTGATGTCACTATNGCAAATTATCCAGATCTAGAAATACCATACCATTCTCGNAGGCAGCATTTTCTTGCTGGTAATATCGATCGAATTNCCAAGCTAAAATCTGAACTCGNNCTAGATAATACCAACTGGATAAAAACACAGATTGAACTTGTNATAACAAGCGTACTTCTTGATGCNGGNGCAGGACCAGACTGGCAATTCACAGAACCTNCTACAAACATATGTTTAGGCAGAAGTGAAGGACTGGCTTTAGCTAGCTACCAGATGTTCTNTTCATCAGGGTTCTCATCTACNAATCAAGCAAGTGCAGATGCCAAAGGGCTAATNGNTGTTACTACAGAGNCCATCGCCAAATTCTTTCAAGTNGGTAAAGACAATCCAATGGCAGGCCTAGAAGGCAGAGCAAAACTAATTCAAAANTTAGGTCATCAAATAATATCGAAGCCTGAGTTTTTTGGCGAAGAGAATCCACGGCTTGGCAATATACTCGACCCGATCACCCAGCANTCATCGGCAGGTAAACTCAAGGCTGACAAAATATTAGAAATAATTTTACAAGCACTAGGCGNCATATGGCCNAGCCGTTTAAGCCTTCATGGTACAGCTCTCGGCGACTGTTGGAAACACCCACAAGTCAAAGGCGATGGACAAACCGATAANATNGTACCATTTCACAAACTGTCTCAGTGGCTGTCATATTCNCTGCTGGAACCACTNGAAGAAACAGGCCTCGAGATCATTGAATTGGATCTATTGACAGGACTTCCCGAATATCGAAATGGTGGTCTGCTTCTGGATTTAGGAACCATATCACTAAAGGANCCTGCGCTAGCTAAAGAAACCCATGCTGCTGATTCTCTAATTATTNTTGAATGGAGAGCATTAACAGTATGTCTTCTNGATGAAATTGCAAAAGAAGTCNGAAAAATACTAAGTGTTTCAAGCGAACANTTNCCNCTCGCAAAGGTCTTACAAGGAGGCACNTGGAGTGCAGGCNGNAAAATAGCGGCTCACATGCGCTCAGATAGAAGTCCACCTCTGCGGCTAAGTAGCGATGGAACTGTTTTTTAAAAATAAGGAGAGGACCGTGGATATGAGCAAGATAACAATAGTTGAACACCCTCTGATCAAGCATAAACTAAGTATCATGCGGAATAAAGACACGAGCTGTACCAAGTTCAGAACCTTAATGAATGAAATAAGTACTTTATTGGCATATGAGGTAACTAGAGATCTAGAGTTAGTAGAAAAAGAAATAGAAACTCCTATGACGACTATGGTAGCCCCCTTTCTAAAAGAGTCACAAGTTGCACTCATTTCGATTCTAAGGGCTGGAAATGGTCTTTTGACTGGTATTCTCAACCTGCTACCGTCAGCAAAAGTAGGGCATATCGGTTTATATAGAGAACCAGAAACCCTCGTGGCTATTGAGTATTATTTTAAAATGCCAAATGATATTAGCAGCAGAAAAGCATTAGTCGTAGATCCGATGCTAGCAACAGGTCACTCGGCATGTGCAGCTATTTTTGCACTTAAAAAGGCCAAACCTAAAAGCATTACCTTCGTATCACTATTAGCATCGCCCGAAGGCATCAAAGAAGTTCAAGAGCAACACCCTGATGTAAATATATTTACCGCCTCTATTGACGAAAAAATAGACGAACATGGCTATATTATTCCTGGGCTTGGTGATGCTGGTGACCGTATCTATGGAACTGAGTAGTAATTATAAAATGTATAATCGACTTTATGTAGTGTTTTACAGGCTTGCCATACCTCATTAGGAGTGATGGCTTCATACATTCAAAATGTTTTCTAAGACACTGCTGTGTAGCGCGGTCACTCCATGGTCTAAAGTGGCAACTTCGGTTTTCGACAACAATACTATATTTGCCTCTAGACCCAAAGCCTATAGATGAAGTGGTAGCTCGGACAATAGCCACTGTTGGCTTCTGATGTATGCGCATAGTGAATGGAGGAAGAATCATTGGTAATAATCAAAGATAAGTATATATCAGACACCATCTAAGTCATTCAACTATACCAGTGATTTTTTCATTACTATTGCATTTTCGCCATCTTGGTAATAACTCTTCCGCACACCCACTTGTTCAAAATGATATCTCTTATATAGCTGTATCGCCGCTATATTTGATTCACGTACTTCTAAAAAAATATCATTCGCTTTCGCCGTATGCCCCGACCATTTTATAAGTTCATTCATCAGCAGATGCCCCACACCTTCTTTACGAAAATTAGGCCTCACATAGATAAAAAGCAGATCAACTTGATCGACATTCAACTGAGCGATCAAACAAGCTTTCCAAACCCCTAAATCATCAACAACCGACCAAAGAAAAACTTCGTTACTTTTTAGTGTTTCGAGAAC
>PBRN01000213.1 GCA_002725955.1 Pseudobdellovibrionaceae bacterium | reverse complement strand
TATCAAATCGACTTAGGCAGTAATCTACAAACAGGAAAAGGCAAATCACAAAAAATTTCTGGATCTACCGATACTCAAGATGTCGTTGCACACAGCGGCGTATTCACGTTTTCAGGATCATACTCTCTCTAATGATCATAGTGATCCATTATCAAATTGAATCTAAAAATTTTATATAATGACTCGCAGATTCTTCTGGCCTTTCCATCATCGGTAAATGCCCACAGTTCTCCATGATCACGAGCTTGCTTTTGGCTAATTTTTCGTTAAAAATGCGAGCTGCTGACACATCAATGACGTTGTCATTATCACACCATAAAATAAATGTATTGACCTGTATTTTTTCGAGAGAGGAATCCAGCGGATGAGGACTATCTCTATACATAGCTAAATAGGCTGCCCCATTGAAGGCTCGATCCTTTATCGATAACTCGGCTAAATGATCGACAATATTGCCAGGCATATACGGAGGCTTTTCAAANACAAAATTAAGAGTTTCTTTAAATTCAGCAGNNGTATTTGGTAACAGCATGTTCTTACCCCTAGCGATCGATAAAGCATGTTCGGATGGTTCCGGAGATGTTACACCTGCAGAAGTATACAGAGCCAAAGTATCAACTTTATCAGGATAGGTTATCGTATATAAACTAGAAATATGTCCACCCATAGANGAACCAGCAAGATGAAACTTTTCTAAGTTCAACNTACTCACTACTTGATNCAATCGNTCCACTTGCTGCGGTATCGTATATAGTTGGGGATCCTTTCTAGTACTCTCACCAAAACCAGGCAAATCAATCAGCAACAAATTATAATCTTTATATAAATACGATGCTATTTGCGTCCAATGATCTTTATGTCCGCTAAATCCATGGACAAAGACGATCGTCTTCTTATCAGGNNGATAATNTTTAGTCTCTAGATATGCAANATCATGCCCATCTATCTTAACCATTTTTTTGACTAAACCAGCCTTAGCCCTTTGCATATCAACNGACCAATTAAAAAATGNNCCTGGATCGACATATAGGAAATATGCTATGGTCAGAAAAAAGAAAAACAAAATGCCTAAANCTGTTTTCAAAAACATNATTAACCNCCTNCTAATATTCAGGTCAGTGAACTAANGAATTGCCTCATAGAATCTTNAAAAAAAAGATAACCTGATCTTAAANATAAATCAATGNAAGCTTCTAANAGCCTTTNTNACGGCAGGAAACACCATCACAGNAAATCTATTCCGNCCTGANTAATCATCNGAGAATCNNNCAGNNGCCNATNANTTTACNATTCNTTACACCNGTCACAATATTCATTCATCAAANCTNCCNAACCNCAAAAAAATAACAGCNNNAANNNCTTGTTTTNATGGNNTAATTAATNTTATTTAAAGTTATAACCAANAACATCCGATACGGNNGATGTNTNAGTCNATTCTGAATATTAGCTAAATAAATCAACAGGATATTTTTACTACTTTATGACCGCTGCTGNCTTGAAAAATANATATAGTACCNATGGATNANCCGATGAAATTGAATCTAAGNAAACTTATCTACTTCGCTATTTTAATTCTTTTAATGNTAAATGCTGATGAGCTAATCGCCTGNAAGCTNACNGTAGGNTGGGAAGATTGGCCNCCCTATCANCTAGAGCAAAATGGAGAAGTNACAGGACTTGATATTGAAATTATCAAAGCCATTGCNAACACAACNGGCTGTAAGCTAACNTTCAAANAAATCCCCTGGAAGAGACAGCTCTTGATGTTAAAAAAAGGNCAAATAGATGTCGCACTTGCAGCATCCAAAACAANCAATCGAACCGATTTCGCTGANTTTTCAGAAATATANCGTTACGAAACNATGGCACTTTTCGTAANCCCGTCCAAAAAGAACATCTCTATAAATGNAATAACAGATCTTGAAAAACTTGTAANATCTGGNAAATTTAAATTAGGGANCACCAGAGGTTTTCACTATGGAGATCGCTTTGACTCACTTCTAAGTAANNAAGANTTTAATTCAAAAATAGAAGAAGTAANCAGCGACCTACTNAANATTAAAAAACTAGTAAGAGGTCGAATGGATGGNTTTTTCTCTGANCCTATCGTAGCTGCGAGTACTATACGCAAATATAAGTTAAGTCATAAGATCGTAAGATCGAATTTCAANGCNAATAAAAATGCGGTNTATTTCATGTTCAGTAATAAATCNGTAAAACNAAACATCAAAGAAAAAATCAATNACGGTCTNATTAAAATAAANNAGAATGGCAAACTGCGATCGATCACTCAAAAATATCTAAGAACTNCACCTTTAAANCTNAATTAGCNCTAGACCTAACTGGCAATCAAAAGTTCTGTCTCAGCCAATATTTTTCGTTGCCTCAACGCCTTACTAACAGACTTTAATAATTGCTCATGTGGACACGGTTTTGTTAGCCAAGCTGCAATACCCATTTCTAACATTTGATCAGNACTTGGTTGACTGAGTGATCCTGTAATAACAATGACTGGGATCTGACTTGATTCTAAGCTAATATCTGAAATTAAAGACAAACCAGACCCTCCATCCATAGAAATATCAGTGATAATAACACCAATCGATCTTAGGGTGAGAATCTCATTAGCAGCCTCTCTAGATTCTGCCTCGAATAGTGGTAAATCAAGATCTTCGAGAGATAGAGTTATCAAGCTTCGCATTTCNGGTTCATCATCAACAACTAAAATCCCTTCCCCNGGCACAAAGTTATCGACTGTGATACTCTCACTTTTTTGCGGCCAATTTAACTTGTAAACAGTCCCATCCAAACCAGTCTCTAATAAGCTGATATCCCCGCCAGCATCTTGCAGACTATGTCGGACTGCATCCATACCAACGCCACGACCTGAAACACCAGTNGTTACTTCTTTCGATGAAAAACCNGGNTGGCATAATATATTCATNAGTTCATCATTATTGATCGTCTTGGGGTCAAAGNCCTNTAATCCCCTTTTCTTTGATATTTCCAATAATTTTTCAGGATTNATACCNTGACCATCATCACGGAAAATNACNTGCCAGATACCATCTANNGACTTAATTTCTAGAGANANCTCCCCATATTCNGACTTTCCATTTTTAAGTCNATGATCAGNTTCNTCAATTCCATGATCAATCGAGTTATGGATTAAATGNATCANAGCATGCTTCAGTACNGTAAGATCATCTCCGGTAAGTCCTTCATCCGCATATACTTCGAGATTAACCCTTTTACCCAATTCCGAACTCAGCGCACTAATCGATTTATTTAAGCTCGAAACATAAGAATCCCACGAGAAACTTGAAGACGCTACTTTTTTCGTTGGAGCAGCTTTGGGAGCTCCGGTCCAAATACGGTAGAGATGCTCTAAGCCGTTAACCAATGACTCGCCTTTTCGATACAATTCACCAATATCGATCTCATCAACCTTGATTTTGCCATCTCTTAGTTCTGCTGCAATAGTTTCTGCCTCATGAGCAAAATAGTTTAAAAAATCGAACTTGTATGAGCGTACAGCTCCTTTGACAGTATGAAGGCGACGAAATAAATCATCTAAATCAGCATGGTTGATAGCTTCAATATCTTTCAAAGACTCAATCGCCAGTGGCATCACTTCATCAAGTGAACTACCAACAGCTTCTCGATCATGGGGGTCAGTGATCAGTGATTCGATGTTCTTTAAAGCTTCGATTACCCGAGTATGAGAATGATGACCTGAGTCCAAAATTCCAGCATCAGAAGCCTCATTAACACTTACCATAATACCTACAATGTTCTCATTTTCTATCAAAGGTGCAAAACTTAGACTTAACGGCACTGGTACAAAATCATCATCCATCATTCTCATGTACTTAAGGTGTTTAGGAGCATATTCCATTAAGCTATGAAACTGGTGAGGTATGATCAAATTAAATGCCGTTACCAAGCAGTTTTCTAGCTGATCTCGAATGACATATTGCTTGGTGAAGCTAATATCCTTAAACAAAACATCGATAATAGAACAACCAACTAAGTCTTGCCGATCCAAAATACGAGATGAAGCCTGCGAGTAGCCATCTTTGATACGGAGATCATCAGTAATAACCAGTAAGCCTTCCGTCATAGAGCTCAAGATATTGTGAACATGAGCTTTTTCTTTCTCAAGCTCCTGAGATTTCTCTTCAATCTTAGATTCAAGATTCTTAGAATAACTCTCAAGAGTCTGATATAATTGGTTATTATTGACAAGTTTACCTTCATCTTGTCTGAGCGCCTTTCGCTTTAAACGCTCTTTCTTGGCCTCATCAATAAATGCCGCCGGAGGCCACTTAACGGCCCAAATAAGCCCCAATTTCTCTAATAAAGAGATAAACCATGCTGCCATATCTATTTCCCACCACATAACTTTAGAAGAAGCATAGACACCATAGCGATGATGATTATTATGCCAACCAACACCAGCTCCCAGTATTCCCAGCCACCAAAGGTTTCGGCTAGAATCAGGAGAATCATAATTGCGATAGCCTAATTTATAATAAGGCATCACTGTGCTAGCATGGGAAAAAAAGTTTAAAAGAGCAAAGATATGAATAACATAAAGCACCCTCAAAAAACCTCCCCACACCAATAATTGAAGCCCCGATGTACCCAGTTCTGGTGCTACAATTTCCAAATACGAGCCCAATAAATATACCACTAGAAAGCTAATCACCATTGGTAGCCAAAAAAGCCTATCTAAAATTATAAGTTCCGGAAAACGAGTGAGATCTGCACAATTTTTATAGTTATGACAGATATTGGATTCCTTATAAACCCATCCCATATAGCTATTCCAAATACCATTCCGCGGGCTATGAGGATCACGGATACTATCTGTGTAACGATGATGGTCACGATGAATCGCAGCCCAGAAAATAGGTCCCCGCACCGGGGCTAATTCTGCCAGGATTCCCATCACAAACTGCATTTTTCGCCCTGTTTTAAAACTTTTATGAGAAAAGTATCTATGATAGAAGGTTTCGTGAGTCAGCATACAAAATCCTGCCGAAATTGCCCAAAAACCCAAGGCAAACCAAGAAAAACCGACAAGGTAGAGCCCAATAATTGTCGCAGTAGTAATGCCAATGTTTATAGTCAACCCTATCAACTTAATTATCTTTGCTTTTTTTTCTGTTGGCACCTAGGTTCACCTCACTCAAGGCATTTGTTCTTTTTCTGATTTTGAAAGTCCTCAATGTAAAGGAAAATTAATATCTATCCTGCTTTTTGATACATTTCATCGATCTCATCAATATAATTGCGTGCTATCACATCTCGTTTTAATTTCATCGTAGGAGTAAGCTCATTGCGATCAAGTGATAGTGGTTCTGCCAGGATGCTGATATTTTTAATAGTTTCAAACCGTCCTAAACTATGATTTAATTCCAAGACTTGTTTCAAAAGAATCTCTTTAAAAATTTTACTTTTAGCAATTTCAACAGGATCTTCAGGCAAGCCAATAGCTCGCCCAATATCAGAAGCTTCTTCAGTATCAACTGTTATCAGTGCTGTTAAGTAAGGTTTTTTATCTCCCACAACAATTGCATCCTGGACGCCTTTAATCCTTTTTATTTTATCTTCGATCGGAACAGGTGCAATATTCTTTCCTCCAGACGTAACTACCAACTCCTTTTTACGTCCGATAATTTTTAGATACCCTTCCTCATCAAGCTCACCCAGATCTCCTGTATGAAACCAGCCATCTTGAAGAGCCATTGCTGTATTATCTGGGTCTTTGTAATACCCTTTAAAGATGTGAGGTCCTTTGACCAAGACTTCATCATCCGATGCGATTTTCACCTGAAAATCTCCTTGAACTTTTCCGGCATAACCTACCTTATTGTCTTCATTACGGGCGAAAGTCGTCGCTCCACATGTTTCACTCAAACCATAAGCATCAGGAAGATGAATACCCATACTCAGAAAATATTCACCTACTTCAAGAGGAAGCGGCGCACCGGCCGAAAAAACAGCATTTGCGGCATCTAAACCTAAACCTTTTTTGACTTTGGAAAACACTAATTTATCAGCTAATCGATAAAAGAACTTTTTCTTAACATGATGATGACCTCGCTGATACAAATCCCCATATTTGAAACCTACGTGTTTAGCAAAAGCTAAAATCATTTTTTTCAATAGCGATGCATGAGCCTCTTTTGCCTTCATTTTAGCATGGATTTTTTCAAAAACTCTTGGTACAGCGAGTAAAATATTTGGACGAG
Organism: Pseudobdellovibrionaceae bacterium; assembly: GCA_002725955.1. Lineage (GTDB taxonomy): Bacteria > Bdellovibrionota_B > Oligoflexia > Oligoflexales > Oligoflexaceae. Next base: position 13,807 of record PBRN01000213.1, on the reverse strand, counting down.
CTGCCTGAAGATCATCCACCACAGTATCCATACTCTCCGCAAAATAAGTACAACCTTCCTGCATCATAGCTGTGTAGAGAGTGATAATCATATCTGCAATATGGCTCAGAGGTAAAAAAGAGAAAAAGCGACTATAAGGTCCCAAAGGAAATGACTGGGTATATAGCCATGACATATAACAAAGATTCCTATGAGTCAGCATTACGCCCTTTGGATTTCCCGTTGTTCCTGAAGTGTAGATAATTGTTGCTACATCATCAGGTTGATGAGAAACAATTAATCCCTCAAGTTTTTCTCCGATGTTGTCATCCCATTGGAGAATTTCTTTTCGTTTTTCTTCATCCAAAAGGTCACTATATGCAATAATTTTCTTGCTCAGATTAGTTTGACCATCAAATAAAATAACCCACTGCATTGATGGTAATTCACTCCGGATCGTCTCAAATTTTTCTAACAACTCTTCATTTTCTACAAACAGAACTTTCGCTTCCAGATGATTAAGAATCCAAGACCATTGAGCACTTGAACCAGTGGTATAAAGTCCTGTTGAAAGTAACTTAAGCCAAACGGAAGCCAAATGACTAAAAAACCATTCAGGACGATTATTAGACAAAATCGCTACACCATCTTTTTCTTTCAAGCCAAGAGAACTCAAACAAGAGGCTAGAGTCCGCACCTGATCATAATAACCTTGCCAGGTATATTCTTGCCACTGTCCCTCTTTTTTATATTTAAGAGCTGGTGTATCAGGTTCTTTTTGCGAATTATCAACAAGAATAGGTAAAATAGTTTTAAAAGCCTTCCTTTCTTCCATATCAACAGAACCTTTCTCATCAGAAATGATTTTATTCTCATATGGTTACCAAAGACACTTTTCTATTTATAACGAAACAAATAGAGTATCAGATAACCTAATCGGCTGCCATAAAACTTATCGGATAATGAGGAATAGGTTGAGTCAATTTCGCAGAATAATAACTATTTATAGACATCTATAGCTTGCGCAGGGTTTAACAAGCTAAAACAAAAAAAGAAAAACTCCTATAAACATGTGACCCTAATATAACAGAAGTGCCTATTTTTACAGGACATTTAAACATCCTAGTTTTTTTCATAAATTCAGTGTGTTAAGTAGTAACATTAAAATCACTAGTTAATTGAATGACCTAAGTACTGGCATTATTTTACTATAATACAGCTAAGTATTATTTCTGTTCTAAGACGAATAACCTTATCTAGCTGGAAGAGTAATCTAATGAGAAAAAAAAATATGAAATGTTTCAATCGATATATGATATTCAAACAGTTATGATAAAACTTATCATGTCAGGCAGCCCCGGATCCCCTTGAAGTCATATCATCCAGACTCAATGGTAACCAGCAGTCAAATCGGGCGCCACCTAAGACTGGATCTTTGGTCACTTCCAATGTCCCACCATGATCTTTTATAATTTCAAAACTTAATGATAGTCCAAGACCTGTTCCGTACCCGGCCGGCTTAGTCGTAAAAAACTGTTCAAATATTTTATCTCGTATGCTGTCAGGAACACCATCACCGTTATCAGCAACACTAAATACAATACCAGGAACACCGTTCCGATCCTTATTTTCACTACCGATCACAACTTTACCCACAAATTTTTCTGCTGTACCGATGCTTAAACGCTCATTTTTTTCCGCAAGGGAATCCACAGCATTATTTATCAAGTTTGTAATCACTTGACCTATTTTACTTCTATGACAAGTAACTTTTTTTATCTTACCCAAAGATTCCTGAATAAGAAAATCTTTCATTCTCCCCGATGAAATCAACATAGATTCTCGTATCACATCGTTGACCTCAACATTAATAGTCGCTCTCTGCTCAGTTCGGCTTTGAGTTCTTAATGCTAAGCTAAGGTCTTGAAGCCGCTCAGAACCTAAATTGACACTTTCGTTTGCGGTTCTAAGTTGATCAATTTGCTTTAAGATATCTTTGCCTAGAGTCTGCACTGACTGATCCTTAGATTCTATAATTTTATTAATATGATTTTCGATAGCACCGAGAATGAGGTGCTCATTCGAGCAACCGAGAGATATCAGAGAAATAGGATTTGCAATTTCATGACCAATACTGGCAACCATCGACCCTAATTGCGAAAGCTTTTCAGACTGAGTTAACAGGTTTTTGGCATGCCTAAGTTCTCGCTTACTAGTCTCGGTAAGTTGAATAAGGTTCTTCACAGTACTCAGAAGTTCCTGATCATTAAATGGCTTACCAAGAAAAGCATCAGCCCCAACTTCTGTTCCAATTAAACGGCTTTCTTCGTCACTCTTCGCTGTCAAAAGAACAACTGGTATAGATCTAAGCTCATCATCGGAACGCAAATTTTTGATCAAGTTTGGACCACTCAGGCCACTCATCATCCAATCGGTAATAATCAAGTCCGGTGTATGATTTTTTGCTTCTTCAAAACCACTTTTACTACTTGAAGCAGTGATAACATTATAAGAAGCTTTATTTAAGGTTTCTGCAATCAAATCTCTCATGTCAGCCAAATCATCAATAACTAAAATACTAAGCCCTTCCGCCCCTGAACTAATAAACTTGGTTTCGCATTTTTCTTCTGTTTTTTCATCATCATTCATAGCGAGAAGCCACGGTTTAACTTTAAAACTTTGATTCATCTGCAAGTTATTATTTATATTATTACGATCTAATAAACTCTCGAATGTCTCTAACACTTTTCCTATATCAATAGGCTTCAGAAATATTCTGGTAACTGAATCTTCATTCATCGCACTATCTAATACTTCGAAGTTTACTTCTCCCGTCATTAAAAATCGAAGAGTATCAGGGAAGCGCTTTGCGACTTCATTCAAAAGGCTCAAACCATCTCTTTTTGACATACGATAATCCGACAGAAGAATTCGGACTGGATGTTCCTCTAGTGCTTGCAAAGCCTGGTCTGTGGAATCGACTATCTTCGTCGTGAATTGGGACCAAGAAAAAGCTCTTTGTAGAGTTTCTCGCAAACCTTTATCATCATCAACAATCAATACATCAATAGCTGGTTGATAAATATTAAGAGCCCCTATATTTTTTTTCAGATGTTCACTTACAGCCTCTTGTAATTTCAAATTGAAGTCTTGCGGTATTGTTGATTTATATAAGACCTGATGCACTAACTTTTCGTTAACCACACCCTCCAATAATTCAACATTAGGCTCACCAGTAATAATAATACGATATGCTTTCGGATACCTTTTTGAAATATCCTTCATCAATTCAAGACCATTCTCTGCCGGTAGATTATAATCAGATATGATACAGCATACTTCGTGTTGTTCAAGAAATTCAATGGCTTCTCGAACAGATGACTTGGCAGCCACATCTTCATCATCAAGATCGAGATTTTCCAGAAGTGAATCAACTAGGTTATAGCGTAATATATTGTCATCTTCAACAATGAGAACCTTCACAATAGGCTTATCTATATTGATAGAATCAAATTCTATCCAAAATGTACTGCCTTCACCTAATTGACTGTCTATGCCTACCTCTGCATCCATTTGATCACTTAAATCCTTAACCAGAGCCAATCCAAGTCCTGTACCTTCATGGGCTCTAGATGCTTGTTCGCCAACCTGAATAAACAACTGAAATAATTTAGTCTGATCATCCTGAGAAACCCCGATCCCAGTATCACTAACAAACAACCTAACCCGATCTCCAATGATCCTAAGACCTAATTCTATCGTTCCATTACGTTTAGTATACTTGAGAGCATTGGATAGGTAGTTGAACACAACCTTCTCGAGAGCATCGATTTCCCCCATAACCCAGACTGGTTCAGAGTCTGAATTCAAATTTTTCCCATCATAAGTCATTGAAAATGAAATATTCATATCCGTGCATGCTGAGCAAAAATAATCCCCACAAACGTTCAGAAAATATGAGACATTTATCGGCGATAGCGTCAAATCCTTCTTTCCAGCTTCTAACTTTTGAAAATCTAACAACTGATTAACAAGCCTCAGTAACCTCCTGGAGTTTTTTGTCGCAATTTCAGCGTGCTTATTATTCGGCATCTCACGTAATAGATTTTCTAAAGGATTTAAAATCAATGTCAGAGGAGTTCTAAGTTCGTGAGAAATATTTTGAAAAAATGATGTTTTTTGCTTATCTAACTCTTCTAATTTCTCCGCCTGAATTTCTGCTTTTTCTCTTAGGTTCTCAGCATTTTTTTGAGCTTGAACCGATTCGGCCTTAGCCGAAAGAAATTCTTGTGTTTTACCTACAGCCTTCATCTGTAGGTTTTCCGCTGCTTCCTTTTTCGAATCGATATCCTCTTGCTGCAATCTCTTAAGCCGATCCGCTAATCCTAAAGAAAAGATTAAGAACTCAATTGATGACCCTATTTCAACTGCATAATCAGTAAGAAAGAAAGATGCAATCATACCATTTTGGGACAACATATAGACGACGACGCCACAAATATAAGCCGCCATAGCTAGCAGAAAGTAGCGTCCCTCAACACTACGCTGCCTAACTCTAAAAATATTCACACACAATAATATTGCAAAACATAGAATATAAAATAGTAAAGTTGCTAACCAACCGTAGGCGACAGGAACAAACGGACTGCAAACAGCAAAAAATACACTGGAAAAGCCGAATATCTTTAGCCAACCATCGAGTCTATGATAAGTAAGTCTTAAATTGAGGAAATATCGGTAAAAATTAATAAGTCCCCACCCCATGACCCCAAAAGAGATGAAGAGTATATGGTTTTGAAAAATCGGGCTATTCGGCCAGATGTATTGATAATCAAGACCAGCAAAATGAAGATGAATAATCATATAACTGATAGTATAGATTACATAATATAAGTATGCTCGGCTGCGAGTAGTGAGATATATAAAGCTATTATAGATAATCATCACCAGCAAAGACCCAAAATACAATCCTTGGATAGTATTTTCCTTGGCATCACTTCCGACGAAAACAACAGGCGAATATAAATGTAAATTCAATGAAAGTAGCCCAGTTGTTTTAGCTTTAATGACGATTTTAACAGACTGTTTACTAGATAATTCTAATGGCATCAAAAATTTTCTATGATTAACTAACCTCTCACCAAAAACTTGACGATCACCAAAAACATTTTTTGATTCCAACCTATTTTCAATAATATAGAAAATTTCGATATTATCAGTAAGTGGAGAATCAATTTCTATAAATAGTGATCTATTTTTTTTATCCTTATTTTCAACGTCAAAAACCAACCAGTATGTTGAATCCGTAACGCCAAAATTTAGGGTCGATTTTTTTGACCGGGTTAATCGAGATGCATTCTGAAGAGACAAAATAGATTCCAAATCTATTTTTCCATAGGGATCCGATAAGTATTCAATATATTGACCTAAAGGCTGGTCAACCCGGCTTCCAGAAACCGACACGGTTTCTGCAGAGGCCGATTGACAACCAATTAAAATCATTAAGATGAAAGATATGTTCTGAATCACTTTTTAAAACATCCTGACCAGTCAGTATTACTCATACATGTAATCGGATATTAATCGAGATATAAGGGGGAAACGTTTGCCTAGCAAAGTCAGATGATCATTCTAATCAAAATATGACGGAAGAATAGTAATAAATAGCCAAAAAATGGTAAAAATCAGCCAATCTAATAATATCTTTTCTTTATTTTTAGTTAGTAAATTAAAATCAGAAGAATTCTACTGTACCGCTGTCATCAATCAACACTGAATTATTTAGTTTATCGATATTTTTCAGCAAACTAGTATTTTCAACCTCGAGGCTAACAGAGCAAACAATAGACGTAGGCTGGTCTGTTTTAATTAAACAATGCCAGTTACTCTTATTAGCTTCCAGTTCTACTTCGTCATAAGAAGGTTTTTGAATAGGAAGCATAGGTTTGATAACTGCAGCTTCTGCAAAATCACAGCCAGCTAGTTGTATTTTTATTTTACCAGCTACTAAATTACAATATTCCCGCATAAAATCGTGACTAGTCTGCGGTGTCAGATCATCAACTTTGAAAGAATGGAAACGAGCGGCTAAAATCCTAGCAGCATTAGATGTAAAATGGACTTTGAAACTGGTGCGCATCCCTTCGAAGATAATCATAATAAGACATACCCAGTGGTCATGACTAAAGTCCTCTTTTCCAGACAAATCTTCATTAACAACATCTTCCTCATTTAAACGGAGCTTGCTTTGCATGATCGAATGGGCACAGGAACGAATCAAATCAATAATTTTTTGCTTATCTGATTCATAACTGGTTTCAATCTCTTCAGCCGTTTGTTCCATTTTTTTCTCCATGCTTAATATAGACTAACTATTCAATCAACTTATTTTGAAAATTATTACTAGTAGAGACAAATAATAAAGAAATTCCTTTTGTCTTCGTCATCTCCACCTGCAATCCTATTCTGAAAAATTAATCTATCCGCTCAAATTCATTACAATCATATAACTTAGCTCATACAGCAGGCTCAGCATAATTCAACCAAACCCGCTCGTACAGAGGTCCTATCGGTAGTTACTTTTTGTTTTTAAATTAAATAGTATGGATAATATCAGTCGTTCTAGGAGAATCCCCCCCCCAATCTTAAGCTACTAAAGAAATTGAATTTTTTGAAACTTAGTAATGTGACTCTAATATAACATCTTGATTTAATTTAGCGGGTGTAACGACAACGATTTTTTTTTAACACAAAAACAGGTATTTAGAGATCGCTAAAATCTTCAAGATTGCACATAAAATTGATAGATCGAATTTTTTGTCATGTCATACCTGAAAGTATAGATGTAAAGATGTAAAGATGATCTATATGGATTTAAGAGCAAATTTTTTTAAGTATAATATTGCGAGCAAAAAATAGATTCGAAAGAAAAGCACCAGACTACTCCAAATAGAGTGTAGTCTGGGTATCTTCTTACTAATAGACTACTAATCTAAGCTCAGACAGGCCTTTAATACGAGTGCAATAGCATATGCTCCCGGGTCGGCACGTCCACGCAATTTATCGCCAGGAACATAACTAGAACGACCTGCATCAGTCTTTTCTATATTTTTAGTATTTTCCACCCCAGCTTCAGCAGCTCTAGTAGCTGCCCCTAATCCGTTATCCCAGGCCTCCATAGCAGGGATCATTGCGTCGAGCATCGTCCGTTCACCCAACTTAGCCCCCCCATAGTGCATCACACCATCAATACCTTTTGCTATAGCGTGCGAACTCCATGGTTCATCATTTGTCATAGACGTTGCTGTTGCCGTGAAAAAAATCGAAAGAAGTATCCCAGAAGATCCGCCAACACTTTGGGAAAGCAATTCACCTAGTGCCAGCGATAACTCTCTAGGGTGGTTAAGTGGTAACGAATCCAACTCGGCCACAATTTTCTTTGCTCCTTTGGCAAAAGTTGTACCTGTATCACCGTCACCTACGGCACGATCCATCAGGTTTAATTCATCTTCAGCTGCGATTAAGGTATCGCATACTTTTTTAATAGTTTTATAAACTCCCGGATTTTCTGAAGCCGCATAAGTAGGAATAATTCCTTCAGGTAAATCAAACTCTTTCATAGCAGGCACAACACCAGGAGACCAAGCAGGTATATCTGGAACAGGATAAAGTAAGAAATCTTTTTTGGCGGTATTCATTGGCAAACAGCTTAAACTAAACCCATTCATGTCAAGACTTGTCATCAAATGATGAGGACCTATGATTAAACCAATTCGCTTGGATAAAGCTGAATCCATCAGTGATTTAATCACTACACCCATTTCCAAGTTGGAGACAGCACCAAGGTTATTCACCAATACCGCAACCTCACCTTCTTTGGGCAGATTTTTGTCAATCTCATCAACCATGGTAGCAATCATGGCAGCCACGGTCGTAACCGGAGCTTTCTTAGCTCCAGGCTCTCCATGTATTCCAAGACCAAGTTCCATTTCCCCCGCAGGAATCGCTTCAACCTTCGCACTCCCTGGAATCGTGCAAGAGGTTAATGATACTCCGTACGAAGCTATTATATCAGCAGTAGCGATCGCTTCAGCATAAATATCATTCAGTGAAGCTCCTCTTTCAGCCATAGCTCCAGCTATCTTATGAATAAATAAGGTACCTGCGATACCACGGGGATGAGCCACATCAAGAGACACATCGTCACCAACAACAACCATCTCAACCTTATGACCAGCTGCCTTAGCTTTTTCTGCAGCCAGCCCAAACGCAATACGATCACCCGTATAGTTTTTTATAATCAGTAGACAGCCCGCCTCACCGACAACACTCAGAATAGCTGCCAATATAGCATCTACACCAGGGGAAGCAAAAACGTCACCCAGAACTGCTGCTGTTAGCATGCCTTTCCCGACAAAACCACCGTGAGCTGGCTCATGCCCTGAACCACCTCCACTGATTAATGCGACCTGTTTCTTACCATCCTGAGCCTTATCCCAATCACTACGCAACAGCACTTTAATTTCAGGCGCACCTTTCAAACGAGCAAGAGTATTCGAAGAATATACTGCCCCAGCCATAGACTCGACGACAAGATCATTACGATCATTATAAAAGCCACTGCGAATCGATGAGTTATCCACTATTCTAGCCCTCCACTATGCTAATGTACTGTAACAACTAATATTTTTATTTTGAACCCTCAGATTATATTTTTGATTACGGAAAATCAATGTTTGATAATATCTGATCTGAATGTTTTCTTGATATTGTAAGTTGATCGTAAAACGGCCCCCAGTTAAGCTTAATATTCTAAGATGTATAAAAAGGATAAACGACCATGTGTATTGACAAAGAAAGCTTTTAGGACCGCTTTACTAGGTCACAAACCTCAAAAACTAGGTGGGTGAGTCATGAACAACACACAACCACAATGACATGCTTTTAGGTCACACCAAGAAATCAAACATTGGGTTGAAAAGATGACAGACCAAGAACTAAGCGACAGAAAAATACTGAAGTATTTAACAACAGAAATACCAGCAAACCACTTAAAAGTAGTCTTACTTTTACAAGATGCCTTCAAGCTACTAAAACATTCGGATCAACAAAAGACAGTAATATGCGAAGATAATCCGAAGCCACAGACTATCACATCAAAGAAAAAGGCTATTTTTTGTAAATCCTGCGATCAACTAATCGCCGAAACAGGCGACATTTTCCGTATGGATGATGAAAACCCTCAACATATTTTCACCAACCCAATTGGTAAGGTTTACGATCTGGTAACCGTCAGGAAAACGATTGGCGTCGGAGCTATCGGAGAACCAAGTGCTGAATTTAGCTGGTACGCCGGCTATCTTTGGCAAGTTGCTTATTGTCTAAACTGCGAAGCTCACCTAGGATGGCTATTCACTTGCACCAGTGAACATCATCCCCAATATTTTTATGGCCTCATTAAAGATCATATTATTATTCAGACTGAAAAATTTGATTAGCTATTCCTTACAACTCAGCTTAAAATAAATTCGCAATATCTTTATTCAGTACTCTAAAAAAATAGAAAAATGGGACCTGTGATGGCAACCTATGATCTACCTGAAGATAAAGTGTCATATTTCTTACCTAATTTACCTTATGAATGATAAGTAAATAGAAGACTCAATGGATTAACCTCAAAGAACCTGGAGAGATCATGACTGAAACTATAACAGTAAGATCACCTTACGATCGTACAATCATAGCAGAAAGACCCCTGCAATCTCTCGATGATCTAAGCAAAATATATGAGAAAGCAGAAGCAGTAAAAAATGGTAAGATTCCACTTCCGTTAGCCGAACGTATCGAAATTCTGCATAGAGCTGCTGAGATTGTGGATAAAAAACAAAACGAGTTTGCTATGCAAGCATCTGCAGAAGGAGGCAAACCCCTAACTGATTCGATCATCGAACTAAAACGAGCAATTCAAGGCATCAAAGAAGCAGCTAACAGCGTCAGTGGATTAGTAGGCCGCGAAATACCTATGAACCTAAATGCCCCCTCACAAGGCCGCTTCGCTTTCACTTTTCGTGAACCAATAGGTATAGTGACCAGCATTAGTGCTTTCAACCATCCGTTTAATCTTAGTGTACATCAGGTTATTCCTGCCATTGCTTGCGGATGCCCTGTGATTATCAAACCAGCATTAACGACTCCACTATCCTGTTATAACTTGATCGAATGCCTGTATGAAGCAGGGCTCCCCAAGGAATGGGCCCAACCGATTCTATGCCAAGATGAAGTAGCCGAAAAATTAGTAACAGAACCTAGAAATTCATTTTTGTCATTCATAGGATCTGCAAAAGTAGGCTGGAAGTTAAGGTCTAAACTGCCAGTTGGGGCTCATTGTGCTTTAGAACATGGAGGGGCAGCTCCCGTTATTCTTTTTGCTGATGCCGATCTTGAGAAAGCCCTTCCCCTCATCACCAAGGGTGGTTTTTATCATGCTGGTCAAGTCTGCGTTTCTGTTCAGCGACTGTTCTGCGAAGCATCGGTAGTAGAAGGTTTTGCGAATGCTTTAGCCGAACAAGCATCGCAGCTGGTAGTTGGTGATCCCAAGTCGAGCAAAACAGAGGTTGGCCCTCTGATCATGGAACGAGAAGTAGATCGAGTCGCCCAGTGGGTAGATGAGGCCGTTGCGGCAGGAGGAAAACTACTTACTGGAGGCAAAAAGATATCGGACACATGCTATCAACCAACCGTTATTCTCGATCCACCAGATCATTGTCGTTTATCCCAAGAAGAAATCTTTGGCCCTGTAGTAGCAATATACTCTTTTAAAACTGATGAAGAAGCCATAACACGCGCTAACAATGTCCCATTTTCTTTTCAAGCAGCTGTTTTCGGCCAAAATATGGACAGGATAATGAATGTTGTAAAAGGCTTCTCCGCAACTGCAGTTATGGTGAATGATCATACGGCATTCCGTGTCGACTGGATGCCCTTTGGTGGACGGAAAGCCTCTGGCATGGGGGTTGGAGGGATACTACCAACAATGATGGAAATGACTCAGGAAAAACTCGTCGTATTAAAATCTGATGCTTTTCTTAAATAGCTGTCTTCAATGCATTTGAATTAGTCCATATTAAATATGATCATGGCTAATAACTACTGTATTAACGATACAGTAGACGATTCACTTTTCCTCATAATCTAAGCGTAAACTTTCCCAACAAAATTACTCTTCTGAAAATATTTCAAACCACTGAAATAATATAAAAAATATTATTGACGAACAGCAGTCAACTTAAACTTAATTCAATCGTAACAGATGCCTACGAAATTCACCCACCAACCTAAGTTTATATGAATAAAAGTAGGCTGCCCAAGATCCGAAGTGCTGAGGGTAGGTCATCGCAGACTCATAAAAGATGAGAAAGCATGGGATGGCAAAAAGACAACATTTAAAAAACGAGCTGTTGCCAAGCCAAGTGCAGTTACTAGGTAGATGTGTGCGGACAAGCACATCTAAGCGCAGCCAAAATTTAGAATATGGAAGGCTCAAGTAAAATTAGCTCAACCTTTTAAAATCAAACTGCTAATGACCATAAATACTAATAACAAGGTTTAGCAAGTAGATTTTTAATGGTAAAGCGAGACAAGAGTCACTTCGACAAAATATTTGAGCTACATAAGATCCATAATAGGAGGGTCATATGCCAAAGGTTACTATCAAAACAGATGATCTCACCATCGAAGTGAAAGATGATTATCCATTAATCGACATGTGCGAAGATCATGATACTTCGATTCTATTCGGCTGCCGAGATGGGGCATGTGGAGCATGTATGGTCAAGGTGATTGAGGGCGACGAACACTTATCTCCCATGGGGGAGGATGAAAAAGACTTCCTAGAAACCATGGGAGCCGAACCTGATGAAAGACTTGCCTGCCAATGCAAAGTATCCGGAGGTAATGTTAAAATAGATGTGTCAGAGTGAAGAATGCTACTAATGTCATCCCATACACAAAGATCCTAATATAAAGCTTCCCCCATTCGGGGGCCGAAATGTAATGTCGATTATTAAGGTCATTACCATGACATTTAGAGCCTTAGTATGACAATGATTTAGGGTAAGGCGCAAAAATAGTCTGTTCACCGAGATATGGGTTTTGCGCCTTTAAATTTAAAAAAGAAATCAGCCTTAATGGCATTTGAAAATCCAGAAAGCCTTTTCGATATTCTTCAATCGTATTCAGTATCTCATGACGTTCTGGACTGGACAAAACAGGCTTTAGAAAACCGTAAAGGTGGAGCAAGGCGTCAGAACCATGAGCAGATGCTCTGCCCTTCTGAAACACGTCTTTTAACAAAATAATATAGTTTTGGACGACTTCTGGTAAACTATCTTTCCTGGCTCCTGCAACTAACGGACCCATCGCCCGATAGACTTTCGGATTATATGATAGCAAAAGAAACTTGTGACGCCGATGAAAGGCCTGGAGAGTGGAAACACTGTTGACCTCAGCCTTAAATGCTTGCAGGGAAAACACATGAGATAGAAAAGCCTCGCGCTGTTTGGCATCTCCCAACCTAAATCCTTCAATGATAGGAGCATTAGGAAATTTCTGCATCATTGCAGCGGCAAAAAAGCCCTCGCCGTCTTTATGAGGAATCATGTTCTTGGATTCATAGACCTTCACCAGCTTTATGCCACACATTGGTGAATTGGACATCAGTATAATACCATCAGGTGTATCCATCGCTTCTGTCATACGGCGAGTCACATCAAGGGCTTCATCAGTAAGATCTTTGCCTGACTTGCTGGTGAAAAGATGGAGTGTTTTTGCCTCGGAATCTTTAACGATGCGCACGGCCTCTCTAGGGGTCCCGAGTCCCATCGCCATCTCCGGGCAAACCCCCTGAAAGTTTACAAGAGGTCCCAATTTTTTCAACACCCACTTGTGCGGCTTGCCGCTACCGTCAAAACGGACTTTATTGCCCAAAAGACAAGAACTAATAATTATTGATGGTTTTTTCATAACCCCTCCCCATGCTCTAATAAAGATTTTCGGGCAGTCTGCAGGTTAAATCAACGCCGTATTTCATGGCAGCCCCTCCTCGAAACCTCGTTGACGAATATTTATTTTTACAATAATTTCAATAATATAGGTGCTGACTTAGCAAAAATGGACGACAGGTCATCGCCAGCTGTATGTCTATCCAAGTTCAAAAAAAACACATACAATTCCGAAGAGAATTTAAACGGGGGGAAGCTACCCTCATCGCCCCTTTGACTGCGGGCAGTCGAACGCATTACATAGATATGGAGAACAAGCCATGACACAGTCAGCAAACCGAGAACAAAAACTGAGCTTACTATACGATGGTGCCTGTTACCTCTGTGACATGGAGATCAAGTTCTATAAGCGCAGAGATAAAGAGAACCAGCTGGATCTGGTTGATATTTCAGAACCTTCATTCAATGCCGAAGATTGGGGACTTGACCAAGACAAAGTACAACTACATTTTCATGCTCGAGACCAGGAAGACACATGGCATGTGGGTGTTGACGCTTTTGTTGCTATATGGCGCTGCCTAGGCATCAATTCTATGCTGGTCGGTCTAGCCACAAATTCGAAAACCAAACCTTTATTTCACATGGGTTATAAGGCTTTTGCTAACATTAGGCCTTTCCTGCCCAGAAAAAATCAATGCACTGACGGGACATGCAGCCCACAAGTCTAAGGGTTTTAAATTTCACCAAAGGTAAAAAAATGGGATTAAAAATTAGAAAAATTAGACCCGGAGTTATGGCCGTCACTCAAGGTCCCTTATGGAGACGTCGCT
>PBRN01000212.1 GCA_002725955.1 Pseudobdellovibrionaceae bacterium | reverse complement strand
CAACAGGTTTTAGCAAGGCATGCTATGAAGAGCAAAACTATGGCGATCTAAGAGCTAGCGCCCTTAAACGCACACACCCAATGGCTAATCCTTCTTCATTTTTCTCTCAACACATTATTAATCAGATTTAGGAGTAACTTTAATGATTCGCAAAGGCTTTTGCGTAGCTTATTACCTTTTCGTTCATTCTTTTAATGAGCAGTTAAGGCTTTTCGCATGAGCTTATTAATGTTTAATGGTCCTTCTGAACTGAATAAACCTGCTATTTGAGGACTCTTCAAAACATCTTTAAAATAATATAACTTACCGTTAATCTTGACCTTATTTGAAACTAATCTTATGCCATGAGAGTAGTCAGCGTAAGCTGAATGATGGGCTGTTGAAAGTGGTTGTATCGGTTCTCCTGATAGCCTATGCCATCCGTATATAGCGATCCTATTATTCCGCTTACCCAGTACCTTGCTAATGACCACATCTTTTTTGTGACCAGCGATTAACTTCCCTTTTGTTCCGCCGATTTGTCGTGAGATTGTCATATTATGACTGCGATAGTAGCTATTAGAAGTCATATGAGGCCCGGGCTTCATCGGTCTTGGGTTTAGTCTAACCTGTGATTGTTCATAAATTTTATCTACCATAAGCGGGGTTGGTAAAATGAAGCCGAATTCTCGTGCTATTTGATTTGCAGTATATAGGTTCATCGGAATCAAAACTGAGTCGCGATCAGATCCGATAGATAAATAATTTGGAAGTACCCAGAAGCTAGCTTTTATTAATGTTCCGTTTTTAGCATATCCCTGAACTTTAATTTCTTTTAGGTTTCTTAGGCTATTAGGTATATTACCCTTTCTTATTTGCCCTAGAATAGCTTGTTCTCGGCTATTTGCTTTCATTTTAAAAGTTGCATTTAGGAATTTTTTACCACCCATTGCTTGAGCTGATCGTTTGGGAATAGTCAATCTAGGGGAATATGATTTATTCAGTAAGCCTAGGGATTCACCCGCAAACATGGTTGCCAAGGTACCTATGATTATTCCTCTACTCATGCTTTGCATTGAGAGCATTCTATCACTCCTGTTCAGTGAATTTTGGTATCTCTAATTGTAGTCGCTGTAATGATTTACTGCTGTTAAGTATGCAATATTGATGCCATTTTGGCGTATTTCTAAGCCCTCGAAACCTCAAGCTTATTGCTTCTACAGCTAACCAGCAGATTGAACAAGTTTAATACACTGTCTGTTATTGGATACTATTGATACAGTATGATGTGCGTCATATTATTCGGTTTGGCCACAATAATTAATGACCAATATTGGAATGGTCACTATTAGTGAAGGCTTAGATGAGCAGAGTTAGTTGTAGTTGGCGACTTGGAAACTAGGTGGATCTGGCGCGATCTTGACAAACAATTTATTCAATCATATGTTTACCTGCAAACACGGCTAGTTATAGGTGTCCAAGTGACGTTATTAGTTGGTTTAATTGATCTAAATCATTGGTGCGATTAAGAAACTATGGGTGATCTGAGGGTCTCAAGAACTGTCTGTCTCGTGGTTTTAAAATAAATATTGTGAATAAGGAAGATAAACGATGGTCACATATAGTGTTCCTCTTAAGGAAATGAACTTTCTATTAAATGATGTACTTGATGTAGGTGAGCACTATGGTCGTTTAGGATATGACCTAGGCCCTGATGATATCATGCCTATTATGCAGGAAATTGCGAAGTTTGCCGAAAAGGAAGTTCATTCTATTTCACGGAGTGGTGATGTAGAGGGGGTTCATTTTGAAGATGGCAAGGTCACCTTGCCTAAAGGCTGGGTAGAATCTTATAAGAAATTCGCTGAAGCAGGTTGGAACTCGATTGAAGGACCAACAGAGTATGGCGGACAGCATCTACCAGCAACCATTTCTGTTCCCATGTCTGAAACACTAGCATCTGCAAATGCTTGTTGGGGTATGCTGCCCGGTTTGACAACCGCAGCAGTTGAAACCTTGGTAGCTCACGGTAGCGACAAGTTAAAGAATCAGTATCTTCCCAATTTAATCTCAGGCCAGTGGTTTGGCACTATGTGTCTGACGGAGGCGCATGCAGGTACAGATTTAGGTATGATTCGTACTAAGGCAACTCCAATAGATGAAGAAACATATAGTATCTCAGGCGAAAAGATTTTTATCACTGGTGGTGATCATGATGCCGTTGAAAACATTATCCACTTAGTCTTGGCTCGTTTACCAGGTGCTCCTGAAGGTACAGCGGGTATTTCGCTTTTTGTAGTGCCTAAAATCAATATAAATAGTGACCAAAGCTTAGCTGAACCTAATAAAGTAACGTGTAGTTCCATTGAACATAAAATGGGAATAAAGGCATCACCTACATGTGTATTGAATTTTGATGGTTCTAAAGGATACCTCGTTGGACAAGCAAATAAAGGCATGACCTACATGTTCACCATGATGAATACAGCGCGGATTGGCACTGGTATTCAGGGTCTAGGCATTGCTAATGCAGCATATCAAGGAGCTCTTGAGTATTCTCGTGATCGCATTCAGATGCGTTCTTTAACCGGTATTAAAGCCAAAGATAAGCCGGCGGATCCCATTATAGTCCATCCAGATGTTCGTAAGATGCTATTGACTCAAAAAGCTTTGATCGAAGGTAGTCGGGCACTTTCATACTATGGCGCTAGTCTTGTAGATCTGTCTCGTCATTCTAAAAATAAAGATGAAGTGGCTCAATGTGAAACATTGTTGGCCTTACTTACACCAGTTATTAAAGGTTTTGTCACTGAGGTTGGCAACGAATGTACGTCTCATGCTCTTCAATGTTTTGGCGGACATGGATATATAGGTGAGCATGGAATAGAACAATTAGCTCGAGACGCTAGAATTACAACATTGTATGAAGGCACTACAGGTATTCAGGCTTTAGATATGCTTGGTCGAAAAGTTTTAATGACTCAAGGTCAGAGCTTAAAGTCATTTACCTATATTATTCATAAATTTTGTGAGGCACATAAAGAAGATGATGTCTTAGGTACTATGGTTAAAGCACTCTCAGCCAAGAACAAAGAATGGGGTGACCTGACTATGAAGATTGGTATGAATGCTATGGCGAACAAGGATGCTGTAGGTGGTGCTGCTGTCGATTATTTAATGTATTCAGGGTATGTTTCTCTGGGATATTTCTGGTTGAAAATGGCAGCTGCAGCAAAAGTTAAGATCGATGCAGGAGAAGACTTGAAGTTTGCTAAAGCCAAATTAGAAACAGCAAGGTTTTATTTTGACCGAATCCTACCGCGAACCTTGAGTCTCGCAAGCACTCTGGTAGCTGATATTGGCAGTTTAATGAATCTGGAAGAAGATAGCTTTGGGCTTGATGTTTAATAACTTGTGCCTACCTGCTTTGCCAGGTGACAGATAAGGCTCATTGAAAGCCATCCTTGAATATTTCTCGGGTGGCTTTTTCTTTGAGTCGTTGATGAATCTTCTTAAATTAGTTTTAGTTTAGGGATTCAAGGTTGAGTTGGTGAGCTGAAGCAGATAGCTTGCCGCAGTTCTTGCATATAAGGCCTTGATGTACGAAAGATCGGAGGGGTTTCATGCCACTCAGGGCGAATTGATTCATCAGCTTTGCTGCTTTTGGCTTCCCTACTAGTCTGCTTAAGTGAACCCATTGATGGGTCATACAGGCTGGTTTTCGGCTAAATGAGGGTACTCTTAATTTGGAATAGGGTGGTGTCGTCTGAGTTTTCATAGTATCCCTTTGCTTGCACATTCATGCGTATTGGGTTGAGCCGTATCTTAAGGGCAAAAAATCTATAATTTATAGTAGCTTGGATTTTTGGGGGTTTTAACCAATGTTAAGTGCCCTCATATGGTAATCACAGTGTTTTATACTTGGGCGCCTTATTTACATAGCTGGAAAGGTAAAAAATGTCTAATCCTATCTTGAACTTTAGAAGCGATGACTCTAATGGCTTTGATTTTAATAAGTTATCTGATGAGCACTANATGCCTTCTCTTCATCAAGGTATTGATTCTTTTCGTNAAGCTATAAATAAGATCGGTGCATTAGGGGAAGAAGGAAATTTCCAATCTGTAGTCATTGCTTTGGATGATGCGCGAAAAGATATGCGAAATGCTTCAAGAATATATTTCTCATTACGGCATGCAGACGGCACATCAGAAATGAAGGGTCTTGCAAATAAGATAATGCCGTTGCTTTCCAAGGTGGAAAGCGATTGCTATCTGGATGAAGATTTGTTTGTAACGATTGAGAATATCTATAAAAGAAAAGATCAACTTGGTCTTTCTACAGAAGAAATTCAAATTGTCATAAATGTATATGATAATTTTCTGGATAATGGTGCTGGGCTTGATCCAGTTGATAAAGAAAAACTGCGTGAACTTGATTTAAAACTTTCCAGCNTGGGAACGGCCTTTTCGGATGTTTTGCTCGACTCTACTAATGATTTTAAGATTNTAATTGAAGATCATGAGGAGTTAAGAGGCGTAAATTCGGTCGCTATGGAGTCCATGAAAGAAGCTGCCACCAAATCTGGAAATGATAAAGGTTGGCTCGTAACCCTGCAAACCCCTTGTTATCGGGTTATTATGCAAGAATGTGAGAATCGAGCGTTGCGAGAACAAGTCTGGAGAGGCTGGCAGGCTAGAGGTCTNGCAGGCAAGAATAATAATCTTGAAAATATTCGTCAAATAGTTGGTTTGCGACAGAGCCGAGCTGAGCTTTTAGGTTATGCAAATTATGCNGAATTACAACTTAANCAGAGAATGAGCTGCAACCCTGAAACAGTGAATACTTTTTTAAATGATCTTCTNGCCACGGTTAANCCGATAGCTGAAAAAGAGCTGGAACAATTAAAAGATTATGCCNGTGANATAGGGATGGGTGAGATAAAGGCGTGGGACCAGACTTGGTTAGCTGAAAAGCTGAAAAAGAAGTTGTNTGATTTTGATGAGGAACAGATTAAACCATATTTTTCATTTGAACGCTGCATTGATGGGCTCTTTAAACATGCGAAGTTGCTATATGGTCTTGAATTTGAAAAAGATAGTACAATATCTACATATCATCCTGAAGTACAAGCATANCGAGTAAAAANTCATAACCAAGAATTTATGGGTTTACTATATTTCGATTGNTTCCCAAGGCCTACTAAAGGTGCNGGNGCGTGGTGCGGGCGGTTTCTTGATCAGAAAAACAAAGCTAGGCCNCATGTNTATATCGTTTGTAATTTTACGAAACCNACNCAGTCNAAGCCTTCATTACTTACATTTAATGAGGTNAGTACANTATTTCATGAATTTGGTCATGCTTTACATTCTNTATTATCGCAATGCGAATATAGNCAACTTAGTTGNACGGCGGTNATGAGAGANTTCGTCGAGCTACCTTCCCAAATAATGGAAAATTGGATTTTTGAAAGAGAAAGTCTCAANCTTTTTGCCCAGCATTATGAAACTGGTGAGGAAATACCGCTGGATTTGATCCAAAAAATTAGGGATTCTCAGCAGTTTCTTGAGGGTATTGCTTGTCTGAGACAACTGTCATTCGGTATTTTGGATATGGCTTGGCATACTAAGCCTTTTAATAATCAAGATGTGATTGAATTTGAACAAGNCGTTTTGAGTGAAACNAGCCTTTTCGACTTTGAATCAAATAGCGCTGTTTCTACTGCCTTTTCCCATATTTTCGCTGGTGGCTATGCTGCAGGATATTATGGTTACAAGTGGGCNGAGGTTCTAGATGCNGATGCTTTTGAGCTTTTTAAAGAAGAGGGATTATTTAATCAAGACATAGCGNATCGATTCAGAGAACANATTTTATCTAAAGGTGGNACTGANCNCCCTGCTACTCTTTATAAGAACTTTAGAGGNAGAGATCCTGATCCANCNGCCTTTAANCGAAGAAGCGGTTTTNTCNAAGGTTCNTGAGCATTTTTTTGTCTGGATCTNGANTTGTTNTGATAAGTNGCCACAAACTAGAAAAACCAAGCGACAGAGAATTGAGATACAAAGTATGGAGTTTGCAGATCTTGATAGATAGTATAATCTAAGTAAGCTCCTTGATCTTTGCCTATTTGTGCTCCCAANCTAATTCCAACTAAGTGTATGACGTCCATTACATCACCTTTAATCGTTCTGAAAATATATTTTGGTGAACCATAGACAGCAAANCGATCGAGTAATCTATAACTAGCGTATAGTGGNANTGTNACATCATAGTAAAAAATATCGGCTTCTTGATCTGTNGAATATATATTNCCATCNGCTGTAGACCAAGTATATGNGACNCCAGCTCCAGTTGCTAAAGACAGTTTCTTAGCCTTCTTAAAGGCATACTTTAAGTCAGTCCCTACGGTTCCTAATAATGTNAATTGAACACCCANATCGATCGATTTNGATAGACCATATCGCATACCACATTCAACGAGAGATTGACTCTTCTTTAGTTCCGACGCCTGTAGNCTCTTTATTGATGTTGACATGTCATTGCCACTAAAGTTGCCCATAGCTATGAAATATTGAGATNTGCCTTGAGGAATAGTTTCAGCAGTTTGNTATCTGGATATACTGATGCATCCCTGTAACANCAGGCACAGAGAAGTTAGGCCGATGGATGTTAGTAAAATCCGCCTCATCAATCTTTCCAGTAAATTTAAAAAAAATAAAACAATCCAAGTTTATTTTACCAGTTGCAGTAAAATTAGAGACTTAATCAAGGGTATAATTTTCGCCCAGTAGTTAATCTAGATATGATTATAATTTATGCGGTGATTTTGATGTCTTGCGAGTCTGCTGAATTAGATTGATTTTTGTCAAACGTCAATTCTTTGGCGGTGGAATGTTTATTGGTTCGGGAGGTTATTTTGGTTGTTGTTGTTTTTGTCGTTGCCTCTGATTTCGCCTCAAGCATGGACATTGCATTTTCTACTTCATTTTTTTGACTATGATTAGATACGGTCAGTTTTTTTGTCGTTTTTGGAATGCTTTGGATACTCGATGTGATCTTACTAAAGATTTGGTCGTTAGCTTTGACTGCATTTAACATCTGATCTGTATTAAGCTTCGCTTGATTCTTATAGGTTTCGAGACTTAAAGTCATTTGTTCGATAAGGTTGGATATGTCTTCTGAGGCCTGGCCACTGTTTCCTGCTAAGTTTTTAACTTCCTCAGCAACAAAACCAAAAACTTGTCCATTTTCACCTGCGCGAGCAGCTTCTATAGATGCATTAAAAGCTAATAAGTGTGTTTTAAAAACTATATCATTTATAAAATGAGATTTTTCAACTATATCTTCGGAAAAATTTTTGAGCTTATCGAATGTTTTTTGTGATGACTCAATATTCCTTGAAATAATATGGATTAATTCATTGGTATTCACTTCTTCACTGGTAATATCTTCTACCTTTCCCGCAGCAATAGATAGCTTTTCGATGTGGTCAGATTTTTGATGTGATATTTTTTGTATTCTTCTACAGAATTTTTGGTGATTTTCAATCATTTTCTCTATGTCATTTTCTGTGTTAGATGAATGTTCATTGGCTATCGCTATTTCATGATTTTTCTTGTCGATATCGTGAGTGAGCTCTTTTATGACTTCTGATTTTTTTTGTGAAGTCTTTTGAAAAGTGAAATGATTAATAGTGAGCATAGTAAGTCCAAATATTATTATAATAATTGAGGTTTTTAGAACAAAGTTATTCAAGCCTTTTGTTCTGCTGATCCATTTTTTCTCATGTTTTATTATGATCTTGGATAAGTTCATATCAAGATAATTTAATCCAATGTAGATAGCTTGTGATTGTCTTAGGAAGGATTCAGTACCTTCTTTAAGTTTCGATGGCTTTACCTCTGTCTCTTGGATTTCCATCGCATAGCCCCACATATTTTGAAGCCTGGTATCCATATTGCTTATTTCTGTGATGATTTTTTCAAAAATTAAAGGTGGAACATGATCAAAAATACTACTATTTTTAGTTATATCTTTTAACCTCAGAAGGTTTTTT
>PBRN01000211.1 GCA_002725955.1 Pseudobdellovibrionaceae bacterium | reverse complement strand
TGAAACCAAAGTCGCACATCTGTCGTATTTGCGGAACAAGCTCATCGCCTCATCTATATGCTTAAAAGAACGAAAAGGAGAAGTTGGCTGAAGCAGCACAATTGTGCCATAATCGCTCCCCATCTCCAAAATTGAATGTTTCAGCACATCAATTGTTTTGGAGCTATCAGTTGCTAGATTTGCAGGCCTGACAAAAGGAATATCGGCACCATAGCTCTCTGATATTGAAGCAATGTCAGGAGAATCAGTTGTTACAATAACTTTATCTATATGCTTCGATGATAACGCAGCCTCGATAGTCCAAGCGATGAGCGGTTTTCCACCCAAACAAAGAATATTTTTATTCGGTAGACCCTTACTCCCCCCCCTAGCAGGTATAACACCTACGACCTTGTTAATTTTCATTAATACACCCCTGGATCAACAAGCTTGTAAAAACTTTGCCTGATCAAATATTGATAGTCAAACCTAACCCTTTTCAAAGGCCAAGTGACTCCAACCCAATCACAGCTAATTTGACATCTCCTTAAACAAAGCATCACGTACCTTCATTAGTTAATCACAAACCCAATATCACTAAAATTAATTAAAAGCATGATCCTCAACTATTAACAAAAAAAGCACATATGCATGCACAACAAACTCAGCTGCAATATAATTGCGGACGTAAGAGAGCATTGGATAGCATGTTCGTTAAACTCATACTGAAAATTCATAATGATCAATGACTAGTGTATGTAAGTATCAGATCCTTTCTCGTACAACAAAAATTCTCTGCCGCATTCGAATTTTGAAAGAAAAGCATTAGGTAATAATTGACTCACCCAACTATAGATGGGCATCTAGATGCAACAATAGATCTAGCGTGAATTCCCACACCTGTTTTTCATATATTCAAATTTGAAAGCAATAATTTACCTGCACCACATATATTATGTATGACAAGAGCAGTGGCTTTTAAAAAAAGTAAACATAGTGTAAAGCTACAAGATATAAATATCTATTTATGATCAACAAATTATAGGAAAATCTGATATGGCAGACTTAGATGCAGTCAGATCAATTTAAAAATTTTCCTTCTTTAGTTGCTTAGTGCAGACGATTGTGTTTTTCTATATTTTAGATTAAGTACACAAAGAACCAAGGCCAACCAATTTAGCTCCATTAATCGTAACTAAAGCATTCACGAGGATTCGATGATTCCTTTACATGAACCCAGATTTGATGAAACTGACGAAAAGTATGTCCTTGAAGCCCTAAGAACAAGCTGGGTATCTACCGGGGGACCATTTATCGATGAGTTCGAACAAAAAATTGCAGAATACGTAGGCACAAAGCATGCCGTATCCGTTTCCAACGGCACGGTCGGCTTGCAACTATGTCTAGAGGTTCTTAAGCGAAAACTCGAGATTACAAATACATTTGATGTAATCGTTCCAAATTTATCATTCATAGCTTCAGCAAATGCAATTATTCATGCCGGCGGAGTTCCTGTTTTGATCGATACGGAACGTAATTCATTGAATATTGACGTAAACTTGGTAAGCGAGGCTATTGAAAAAGAGTACCGAAGATCTGACATAGACGGCTTTTATAGATCCAAGGCTACTGAAAGGGTTTTGCTAGCAATTTGTCCTGTACACCTTATGGGTTGGACCTGCGATATGGCAAAGCTCAAAAAGCTTTCCAAGAACACTGGGATCCCAATAATTGAAGATTCAGCAGAATCCCTCGGCGCATTCTACCATAATGGAGCGCACGTCGGCCAAACCGGTCTGGCATCCGTTTTCAGCTTCAATGGCAACAAAATTCTTTCTACAGGCGGAGGAGGCATGGTTGTAACTAACGATGATTATTTCGCAAAAAAACTAAAGCATATCAGCACCACAGCGAAATCAGATAATTTAAGGTTTGAGCATGATGAAATAGGCTACAACTTCCGAATGGTAAATATTTTAGCAGGTATAGGCCTAAGTCAACTGGATAAAATGCCCTCTAGATTAGAGCGGAAGAAAGAAATCTTCGAACTCTATAAAGGAGAGGTCAGCAAATTTTCATGCGGAAAGATTCACCAAGAAGAACACAATTGCTCAAACCACTGGCTGATTAACATTATATTCCAAAACAATAATGAAAAAGAACGAGTTCTGAAAGCTTTACTGATGGGCGGAATAGGAGCCCGCCCTTTGTGGACCCCATTCCATAAACAACCAGCGCTGCAAGACAAAAGTTTCTTATGGTCAACCTATGACCAATCTGAGGCTATGTGGGAACGAACTTTATCGTTACCATCCAGCCCCCATTTGACCAATGAGCAAATTATGAATATCGTTAAGATAATCAAAGAACAGTTTTAGCGGGAAGGAGTCATGTGAAAAAAGCAGAATATCTTCCAACGTGGCGCAGATCAATTATTTCCCCTAACGATTGCCTTAGAGATGCTGTAAAGGCAATCACCGACTCGGGCGCACTTATGGCGTGCGTGACCAACTCAAGTACTCAGTTAAAAGGTATCATTACCGATAGTGATATAAGGCATGCCTTATTAAATGGAGCTGAACTATCTGATCCAATCAGCCCATGGTTTCAAAAGGCCCCAATCGTGGCCATGGAGAACTCTGATCGAGAGCAATTACTGCTACTTGCCGAAGAAAAAAGCGTAAGGGAAATCCCTTTAATCGATTCAAAAAGCCGCTTAAAAGATATATTCATCGTTCTTGTCAATCAAGAACGCTTGCCCACTAAAAAAATAGCTACTATTCCAGAGGCGCCCTACCCAAAGGTGCCAAATGCAATGCTTATTTTAGCTGGAGGCCTTGGCACACGTTTGCGATCTATAGTAAATGATCGCCCTAAGCCGCTAGCTCAGATCGGTAATAAGCCAATTCTTGAAACCCTTATCAATTGCGCTGAGTCCGCCGGAATTACAAATTTTTATGTTGCGGTCAACTATATGGCAGATAAGGTAATCGATCACCTTAAGTCAAAGCGCTACGAGCACTTACGAATAAAAATAGTAGAAGAACCTAAAAGACTTGGGACAGCAGGTGCACTGGGATTAATTAGACAAGAAATAAGCCACTCTCTACTAGTATGTAATGCCGACGTCCTTACTACTGTGCCACTGCAGAGAATACTTCTACATCACGAAAAAGAACAATCCGACATAACTTGTACTGTAAGGCCCCATAAAGTATGCATACCTTATGGGGTTGTAGAATTAAAAGACAATAGAGTCAGCGTTATCAAGGAAAAGCCTGAAACAATCCATCTCGTTAATACTGGTATATATGTCGTTAGCCCTGATATTTGTAAAAACGTAGAGCCTAACCAATACCTAGATATGCCTGATTTAGTAGGGAAACTCATGCACAGAAAAAAAGTTGTGCCATTTTTTATACACGAATACTGGGCCGATATAGGTCAACCGCAAGATTATCATGAAGCAAACAACGTTTATAGTGAACATTTTGGAGTCGAGCTATAATGAACCGAGAATTAGGAAAAATTTATGTAACCGGATCTGATGGCTTTATCGGAAGTCATTTAGTCGAAGAGCTCTTAACCCGGGGGCACCAGGTAACAGCACTCTGCATATATAATTCTAACGGTCACTACGGTTGGTTAGAAAAATATGCTATTGACTGCCCCAAAAACTTAAGCCTAATACTTGGCGACGTTAGAGATCCCTTTTTCTTAGAATCGACTATTAAAGGTCATGACACGGTATTCCACCTAGCATCGTTAATAGCCATACCATATTCTTATCAAGCACCACAAAGCTACTTCGAAACAAATAGCATTGGGGCGATAAATATTGCTCAAGCATGCCAAAAAAATGATGTAGGGCGACTAATTCACACTTCAACAAGTGAAGTCTATGGCACCGCAGAATTTGTTCCAATAACGGAAAAACATCCCATCCAAGGTCAATCTCCATATTCCGCAAGTAAAATCAGTGCCGACATGGTTATTGAGTCCTACTTTAAATCTTTTGATCTCCCGGCAGTAACCCTGAGGCCATTTAACACTTATGGACCAAGACAGAGTTTAAGAGCAGTTATTCCCACAGTAATTGGACAAATGTTAGCTGGAAGTAATGAAATCAAATTAGGTTCGTTAACTCCCACGAGAGATTTTAACTATGTGGATGATACTGTCGCAGCATTTATTGCTGTAGGAGAAACAATTAACGAAAACGTCCTTGGCAAGGTATTCAACGCCGGATCCGAAAGAGAAATCTCAATTGGCGATCTTGTGGCAATGGTTGCCCGACTACTTAAAAAAGAGGTCAAAATTTCTTCTGAAGATGAGCGTATTAGGCCTGTGAATAGCGAAGTAGAAAGATTGCTCGCTGATTCAACGCGCTTGAAAGAATTAACATCCTGGAAGCCTGAAACAGATCTCGAGCAGGGCCTTACAAATGTAATCTCGTGGTTAAAAGACTCTGACTTTATCAAAAGATCGATTCACTATCATCGCTAAAAATATTTAGCCAAGTTATGGCGTTAGAAAATGTGAGCAATATTTTTTAAATCAGTGAAAATCTATGATTTAGTCTCATCTATTTATTGTGCAGCTGAAAAGAGTGCTATAAGGAACTAACGCATTTAGATAATATTGATATCAACCACCCCAAGTTAAAAGACGATAATGAACCGCAATCATACTATGCCAAAAAAATTGATTGGAATATTGATACTGTGACAGGTAGATCTGCAATGTTAAGAATATCGACAGCTGAAGTATAGTAATAGATTAAAATAATATAGCCGTCTTTCCGGTAATAGAAGCAATTCGTCTAGCCTTCAAAGGCTTTAAATACATCAGCCCCCAAATTAGTCAGCCGCCCAATAAACTAAGATAAATAGTGATGATCTTTAAAAACCGGTGTATATTAGCTGCTAACAGGTAACATACCCGCTCAAAAATAGGCTTAATAACAGTAGCCCATTGTCTTTAACCTCTGCGGCTAAAAGTCAAAAACATTAATCTATATTTGAAGTGAACAGTATAATAAGCGCAAAACACGTCAGGATGGACTAGAAAGTGAAGAGCATTAGAGTTATTCCAAGACTGGATATCAAAGGACCAAACCTAGTCAAGGGCATCCACCTTGAAGGGCTGAGAGTTATCGGCTCTCCATCACAGTTTGCCTTAAAATATTACGAAGATGGTGCTGATGAGCTGTTCTTTATGGATGTTGTTGCCTCTCTATACGAAAGAAATAGCCTCCATGATATTATTCGCACAACCTGTAAGGATATATTTATCCCAATAACAGTTGGCGGTGGAGTGCGAAGCGTTTCTGATATTAGGAACATTTTAAATTCTGGGGCAGACAAAGTTGCGATTAATACAGCTGCAGTCAAAAGGCCAGAATTTATCCAAGAAGCTTCCAGAGAATTTGGCTGCTCTACTATTGTCGGAGTTATCGAGGCAATTAAGCAGCCAAATGGCCAGCATCTGATTTTCACTGATAATGGAAGGGAAGAAACTGGGATCGATGCCGTTTATTGGGCTAAACAATTGGAAAAATTGGGAGCCGGAGAAGTCATTGTAACCTCTGTAGACAGGGATGGTACAGGCCTTGGCTTCGATATAGAACTAATATCGAAGATTACGGCAGCGATTTCCTTACCAGTCATCGCACATGGAGGTTCTTCTAATGCTGAACAGGTTAAAAAGTTAGTAGAAACGACCGACATTGATGCTGTAGCCATTGCTTCTGCTTTACACTATAGAGAACTTAAAACTCAGCAAGAGCTCTCGAAAGGGGACCTAACCGAGGGCAACAGAGAATTCCTAAAAGGAAACTTTCAATTTAAGCGCATCCACGGTGCATCAATTGCTGACTTTAAGCATGGCATTAATACTATCGGATATACCACCCGAAAAATTTTGGAGATAACTGAATGATATCAGAAGTAGTTATCATCGATTATAAGTTAGGAAATTTATTTAGCATCAAACAAGCTATTCAAAAGTTCGGCGTCAATGCGGTTGTCACCAATGAATTAGATGTCATTAATAGCGCCAAAGCTATAGTTTTACCCGGAGTAGGAGCTTTTGGCCATGCCATGAACCAGCTACGCAGATCTAGATTAGACGAAGCCCTTGTATCGGCTGCCAATAAGGGAGTTCCTCTATTTGGAATATGCCTTGGTATGCAACTACTCTGCTCTAAGAGTGAAGAATATGGCGAGCATAAAGGCCTAGGAATCATCCCGGGAACAGTAAAAAAGTTCCCTTCCAAGGATTCATCTGGGAATAAAGTTAGGGTTCCAAGCATTGGGTGGCGCACCTTGATTCAAAATCCTATAAATAATTGGGATAATTCACCTTTTTCTCAACTTAACCCGGAAGACGACTTATACTTCGTCCATTCATACCATGTCGCACCAGATAACCCCGAATCAATTTTAGCTGAAAGCATATATTCGGAAAAAAAGTATTGCGCAGCCATAAAATATCAAAATATATTTTCTACACAGTTTCATCCTGAAAAAAGTGGTAAAGTGGGTCTTCAAATAATAAAAAATTGGCTAGATAGCCTCGAGGTATAGAATATGACAACTCATGAAGTGAAATATGGATTACCATCAACTGTTAAATTTTGCAGCAAGTGTGTTATATCGAACCAGCGACCCGCCTCAGCTATTGAATTCAGTCACACCAAGAATTCCAGAAAAACTACAATGAACATTGATAATGATGGAATTTGTGATGCCTGTAAGACCGCTGAACAAAAAGAAAACATCGACTGGAAAACCCGCGAAGAAGAGCTACTATCCCTATTGGATAAACATCGCAGCAAAGATGGTAGTTATGACTGCATCATACCGGGGAGCGGAGGAAAAGACAGCGCTTACCAAGCACATGTATTAAAATACAAGTATGGTATGAACCCCCTTACTATCACATGGCCACCTATTCTATATACTGATTATGGGCTAAAGAACTTCAGGAACTGGTTAGACGTAGGTGGGTTTGACAACGTGTCATTTTATCGAAATGGGCGGGTCATGAAGCTTCTCACTAAGCTATCAATAGAAAACCTCTTTCATCCGTTCCAAACATTTATTCTCGGACAAAAAAACTTAGGCCCTAAGTTAGCTGCTAAATTTGGTATACCGTTGGTATTCTACGGTGAAAATGAAGCTGAATATGGTAACCCTATTGCGGACAATCTAACCTCGCTAAGAGATAAGTCATATTTTGCTATGAAAAATCTTAATGATATTTATTTAGGCGGGGTCTCTATAAAAGAGCTAAAAGAAAAGTATGAAATCCCACTAAAAGACCTTCAATCATTCCTTCCTGCTCCACAGGAGGAGTTAGAAAAAGTTAATATTGAGGTTCACTACTTAGGTTATTATTTAAAATGGACACCTCAAGAAGTCTATTATTATGCTATTGACAATACAGGTTTTCAAGCAAGACCATTTAGGACCCAAGGGACCTACAGCAAATACAACAGCATTGATGATAAGATTGACGATCTCCACTATTATACTACCTTTATAAAATTTGGAATAGGAAGAGCATCCTACGATGCCTCACAAGAAATTCGCAACCAGCATCTAACCCGAGAAGAAGGGGTAGCATTAGTCAAAAAATTTGACGGTGAATTTCCTGACCGTTATTTCAACGAAGTTATGGAATATATTGAAATGCAACCCGAGAAGTTTCATGAATTATCAGAGCAAGCACGCTCCCCTCATTTGTGGGATAGGAACTCCTCGGGAAAATGGCAATTAAGGCATAATGTTTGCAAAACAGGATTAGATGATTAGTGGTTCTTAGGGAAAATCTAGCTGAGGCAAAGCTAAATAGCAGCGCACCTATCTCGATAAAAAAAACGACGATATGATCGCTGCCATAAAGCCTAAAAGAATCAGAGATCCATAAACCCAACTGGCACTTTTACCATCTTAACTTAATAAGTGGTATGGCTTCATGCGGGAAAATAGATATCCATGTTTGAGCCGCACCAACAACTAAAAAAATTACAGGTCGCCCCCACCTAAATGTATAGTAGACGACCTTTTTACAAACAATAAATGACGTCAGCTCAACCTAGTTTTCTCAAAGTTTCAAACGTATAGATCCCTGTATTATGACCATCTGAGAAACGAATTGATAATGCATAGCGACCAACAGATTCTATTCTGATCGGGCGAACATCCTCCTTCACATCTTCAGCCTTTAAGATCGGCTTTCGAGTAAACTCATCTACACATTCAGCACAGGGGCATTTTCTCCGCAAACTCACGACGTCATAACGAGAGCTTCTACCATCGGTCCATTCGATACCTAAGGTTTTATCATCCGCTTGCCAAATCTTCATTACCTGCAGGTTTGATTCCATATACTAATGTTCCCAGTCTAAGGCGAATTGTGTCAGGGCATTTTGGTCCTGTGCATTTAGAATAGATAACTGTGATGCTATTTTACCAGCCGCATCTAGATATGCCTTAGCCGTTTCAGATTTAGGCGCCTCAATAACAACAGACTTACCCTCATCACTCAATTTCGCAACTGAAGGATCAAGAGGAATCTCCCCTAAAAGCGGCAGACCATATTCATTGCCAACTCTTAAACCACCACCATCTCCAAATATCCGGTGCTTCTTATCACAACCATCACATTTGAAGTAACTCATCGTTTCCACAACACCCAGCACGGGTACTTTCATGGTGCCGAACATAGATACTGCTTTACGCACATCTATCAAAGCAACTTCCTGTGGCGTTGTGACAATCACTGCCCCTGAAATAGGAGCTACCTGAGATAATGTTAGCTGGATATCACCAGTGCCAGGGGGATAATCTATCAGCAAGTAGTCAAGCTCACCCCAGGAAATTTGAGTCAAAAACTGCTTAATAATCTGGGCCACCATCGGCCCCCGCATAATGGAGGCCTGACCTGCCTGACTGAACATAGCGACCGAAATCACCTTCATACCATCGACAACGGATGGCTTGATCATATCACCATCAGATTCTGTTGGCTGAGGGGCACCTGTCATAAGTGAAATAGATGGGCCATAGACATCAGCATCGAGGATACCAACCTTAGACCCCATAGCAGCAAGAGACCTTGCAATACTCACTGTGGAAGTAGACTTACCTACTCCCCCTTTACCACTAGCAACTGCGATCAGGTTTTTTACCCGACCTAAAGCAGCAGCAACTTCAGCTGAACCTTTCTTGCCAGAAGCACCTCTAGTCTGAGCGGTCATAGTCACCTCAACAGACTCGACACCTCCGATCGCTAGGATTAGTTCTTCACACTGAGCCTGCATCTGCTCCTTGACCGGACAAGCAGGAGTCGTTAACTCGATAGTAACCTTGACCTTAGTGCCTGTAACATTAATATCCTTTACAAAACCTAGGGAGACAATATCTCTATTAAGATCAGGATCAATTACAGTCCTGAGCTTCTCCTCAACTAACTTTTTCACCGCTAGGTTATTATCACTACCCCTACCTTTTATTTTATTAGATATACCCTTTAGTAAACTCATCTCTATACACCAATAATTAAAGGTTGAGCGATTCAATGTAATGCTGAGCCTGGATCGCAGCTTGGCACCCCATACCAGCAGCAGTAATAGCCTGCTTAAAGTTAGGGTCAGCAATGTCTCCAGCAGCAAAAACCCCCGGGGTTTTAGTCTTGGTGAAATCACTCACAACGATATAGCCATGGTCATCAACATCAACCCATGGAACAAAAATTTCCGAGTTAGGTTTATGACCAATTGCATAAAATAAACCATCGACTGCCAAATCTTTTTCTTCACCGGTTTCAACATTTTGCAGCCGAATACCAGTCAAACCAGATTGATCACTATGGGTAGCAATAGTATTCCAAGGTAACATCATCTTAATCTTAGGGTCATTTTTGGCCCGCTTTAACATAATGTCAGAAGCCCTAAAAACATCCCGTCTATGGATTAGAAAAACTTCTTTACAGAGTTTAGATAGATAGGTGGCTTCCTCCATGGCGGAATCACCTCCACCAACTACGGCAACGGTCTTTCCTCGATAGAAGAAACCATCACAAGTAGCACAAGTAGAAAGCCCCCGTCCCATTAGCTTCTCTTCACCAGCTAACCCAAGAGTCATAGCAGTTGCACCGGTTGAAATGATCACCGCACGAGCCTGAATCAATTCATCACCTACCCACAACTTCTTTACATCGCCGTTAAAATCCACCTTAGTCACTGTATCATAAACAACCTCTGTGCCAAAACGAGTAGCTTGGGCTGTCATTTCTTCCATCAACTTTGGCCCCATGATTCCATTTTCAAANCCTGGAAAATTCTCAACCTCAGTNGTTGTGGTAAGCTGGCCTCCATGCTGCAAACCTGCATAGATCGTCGGCTTGATCGAAGCACGGGCACAATAAATCGCAGCTGTTAATCCAGCAGGACCAGTGCCAACAATAACAACNTCCTGTATTTCTGAGACCTTTTCTGACATAACAAAATCCTTCAGCTTTGTTCCATAACAATGGCGGAAACATAGCAACAAAAACGNCTGCTGTCATTAGCCNGCGGACCTTTACGGCGTCTTTACAACTAACTAATGNTAAAACTTTTACTGCATGGCNTCTAACATNATNGGNAAACTCACATCNTACCTGTATGACGTACCAGAATGGTTGTCATCAAACTCAAAGTAATGATGGTTCACGCCCTGGNCAGCAAGCTCATTATGCAATCGGCGCGCACCATAGTGCAGGTTATACTGGTCGCGATTACCACATTCGATATACAGACAGCCTAGNTCCTTACTCCACTCATTACCNCCAGAAANCCGAACGACAGGATCATGAGATACCCATTTTTGCCANACCTGCTGGTCAATAACCCCTGTGTGCAAGTCAATTGGCAAATCAAAACCTTCTGGACGATCAGNATTAGGACTATAGGTCGCAGCCATACCCAGTAACATAAGTATATGGATGTCCCGNCCAGAGACCTTAGGCTGCTTTAAGGTAAAATCTAAATAACCCTTTACATTACCTTTATAAGGCAAAAGTGCACTGGCAAGCGCAATCAAATCTGACTGATACACCAGATCAAANCCCATATCACCTGAATGACAGGCAATACTGCAAAACTCTCCNGGATAATCCATTGCCAAACGCANNGCTCCAAACCCCCCCGAAGAACGGCCAAANGCCCCCCGAAAGCCCGGCCCNTTCTTAACAGGAAGGTTCGCTTCAACCCAAGGAATCAGTTCACGCACAAGATAGTCCGCATGAGCCCCTANGTAAGAACTATTAATATACTGACTACCACCAAACCTTGTATACAAGTCTGGAGCGACCACAATACACGGGGGAATCTTTTTTTCGGAGATGAGTCGNACTAAACGATCAAACAGCGATTCCTTAAAAGGAGCCCAGTCAAACTGAGANCTNCCAGCACTAGTCCATGCTGCCAGACAATACAGAACCGGAAANCTGGCCCCCTCTTCCTGAGATTCTGCCGGCAGAAATGCAGTAACCGGCCTCACCGGACTTTCCTNGGCTAAGTTGTGAGCCAAAACATCACTAGCAAAGCCAGANCGCGNCACTTTAGCNCCATTCTTATGTTCCTGAATTACTTGCCACATAGAGACCTCATTGCTTTGGTATAATACTTCCATTTTTAGAACTAACTCTGGTAATTTGATGGATGAGCATGCCAATTTTTGAGCAGAAGGACAACTCATGGAGTTTACGGCAAACCAATGGGCAGATGTNTTTACAAACNTANTAGCAGTTATCATTGCGGTAACACTTCGTGCTGCAGCTCAAGCCTATACAGCTAAACGCTTCGGGGATTCAACAGCGGAACAGGAGGGCCGGCTGACCCTTAACCCTTCATCCCACATCGACGCTATTGGCACTATCCTAATACCTGTAATCGGCAGTTTTATGGGNTCTGGTCACTTCGGATGGGGCAGAGAGATCCCCAGAAACGAAAGAAAACTTAAGAACCCAGATAAAGACTCAATCCTGATCGCTATATCGGGCCCAGCGACNCACCTTATCTGTAGCTTTGTGTTTATTTTGTTATATATTGGCGCTCAATATTTTTTCCAGATTGAGTTTACTAGTCAAACAATAGGTGGCGCATTCAGTAAGCTATTTATAACTTCAGCNAAAGTTAATGCCATTTTGGCATTCTTCAACATGATACCCCTAAGGCCNCTAGATGGCGCNATCGTTATAGAAAAGATATTACCGGATAANATGTTAAAAGCTTACGAAGAGTATGTCGTGCCCAACAGTATGATACTTTTACTAATCATTCTGATTGGNGGTAGCAGAGTCATTAGTGGTGCCGCTCACAGCTTTTTAAGNATAGCCCTCTCTGCTGCACTGAGCCTNTTTCAATAAANTTGAAAACAAATTAAAATGAAGCCGGCAACAATNCCTGCCATAATATCATCTATCATAGTCCCCCAGGGGCCAGACCAACGNTTNTCAACCCATCGAATTGGTCCTGGTTTCCAAATATCAAAGATTCTAAATAAAATGAAACCCAGAAAATAATTCAATATAGATGGACTAACAAAGGCAACGACAATAGCCTGNCCCACTACTTCGTCTATAACGATGCTCTTATCATCATGAGTTTCCCAAAGCTGNTCCGTTTTATAAATNANATAAACACCGAAACACATCACAACAGAAATTA
The DNA here is from genome assembly GCA_002725955.1 of Pseudobdellovibrionaceae bacterium. Classification (GTDB taxonomy): domain Bacteria; phylum Bdellovibrionota_B; class Oligoflexia; order Oligoflexales; family Oligoflexaceae. Next base: position 551 of record PBRN01000211.1, on the reverse strand, counting down.
AGACGATAGCTAGCCAAGGTGATGAGGGTGTGTCCTCNCTCATAATNTTCCATGCTATCCAACCTAATAGTAAACCAGGTAAGGAGCCAACAGTCCCAGGAGCCTTCGGAAAAAGACCCAAAGGATAGCAAATAGCAATTAGTGCCCAAATATTTAGTTTTTTTTGCATTTATTCCTTCTCAAATAAATCCAGAAAACGAGCAATGTAGTCAGACAAACGCAGTTACCAAGAATGGGAAAAATTAGTAACAGTCTATTCTGAAGACAAGGTCAATGTCACTTTGACTCCTCCACTAACTCAACCAATATACCACCGGTTGACCGCGGATGAACAAATGCAATCAAAGTATTATGAGCACCTTTTCTGGGGGCTGTGTCTATCATCTGAATATTATGTGATTGTAGTTCAGCAATCGCTGCGAGTACATCATCCACGTTGAGGGCAACATGATGAATACCCCCGCCTTTTTTCTCAAGATACTTAGCTATCGGCCCTTCTTCCCCCTGTTGGTTTTCTAGTATCTCTAAACGCCCTGGGGACAAAAGCCCTA
>PBRN01000210.1 GCA_002725955.1 Pseudobdellovibrionaceae bacterium | reverse complement strand
CTTTATTGATATGGGAAGCGGTAAAGGTAAAGCTCTGATTATGGCTTGCCGTTATGACTTCCCTGCTGTTATCGGTGTCGAGTTCTCACGTGAGTTGTGTGATATTGCATCAAAGAATATACTCGCCATGAGTTATAAGTCGATTACACAACAAGTTAGTGTCGAATGTTTAAATATTGTAGATTTTAATTTCCCACGTGGTGACATGTTGATTTATTGCTTTAATCCATTTGATGAATCAGTAATGACTCATGTAGTAGAAAAGCTATTCAAGCAAAAAATGTTTAGACCTAAAGATCAGATTCTATTTATTTATGTCAATCCTGTGTACGATTTTTTATTTAAAAATCATCCGAACATTAAACTAATTAATTGTATTGGCCACTGGAATCGTAACTTTAGGGCTGACATCTATGAATTTATAGGCAGGATTGAGAGTGTTTAGTGCATTTGGTTATGATGGTTTTCTCTTTATTTCTCTGAGATCCTCTAATCAGAATGAAAGTTGGCATTCTTCCTAACTAGAGGTTTTATTTATCTCACTTTGAAGAAAATCAAGGTTCCTATAATAAGGGCAAAAAGAGAAATAAGATGAAATCTCCAAACTGTTTTTGATACAGCTTCATTGCGGTTTAGACCTTGATCCATGAATCCTAGGATGAAGTGATCATGAATAGGGGCTCTTCTAAAAATCCGTCTTCCTTCTCCCTCGATCTTTCTGGTAAGTTTAAAAAAGGCAATTTGAGTCAAGACTGAAAATGCTTCCATTAAAAAGATTATCCCGATAATCGGTAAAAATAGCTCGGCTTTGACCAGAACAAACATCATGCCGATGGCTCCGCCTAATCCGATGGACCCTCCATCGCCCATATAAATTTGAGCTGGTGGACTATTAAACCATAGGTAGGCGAGCAAGCCTCCGACGATTGCTGTGCATATTGGGAACAATTCATCGACACCGGGAATGTTGGGTATAAGAAAATACTCAGATAAGTCAAAATTTCCAGATACGTAAGCAACGATTCCAATAAAACACGCTGATGTAATGAGAGGTACAGAAACTAAGGTATCAAGGCCGTCTGTGAAGTTGGCTCCATTTGCCGTAGATGTGATGACGAAACTAATTAATAGAATAAAAGCCCAGTTGGGCAAATAAGGAAACCATATTTCTTTCTTTATGAAGGGCACCGTTAAGTGTCCATCCATGTTAGGGATAAATTTATATGCAAACCCTGCGACTGCCAGTGAAAAAATGAAGTAGAGCAGCAGTCTCACTCGGGGCGACAAACCGTCAGCCTTAGCTTGATAAGACTCTTTGTCCATTTTTCCGGCATCGATGAGCCGTTTAGTTCGAATTTTCATCACATCATCAATACCACCTACGACACAATAGGCTATCATGATGATTAAAATCGAACCTACGTAACCATTTAGGTTGGAGAAACAGAAAGTTGCAAGTGACACAATTGCAACCACCAAAACACCCCCCATGATCGGAGGCGATTTCTTTTTGGCTTCATCAAAGTCGGAGGTAGCGTTCAATTTAGTCAAAAACGATATGAAAATAGGCATCAGAATAAAAATCATGGATGAAGCAAAGATCGCAGCTGCGCCTGCTCGAAATAGCCGATGGTTAAAAAGGCTATATCCCGTCCACTCAAATAGAAGTTGTGCAAGCATATTGTTCCTGACATAAGTAGGTGACTCAGATTAAATTATAGTAGAATAGTAGACGAAAGCAAACCAGCCATTCATAGTATTGTTCCGCTTATATTGTGTCTTAGAATGGTAACGGTATACCCTGTCTGAGGTAAACTTAGGAATTATGGACTAGCTTTTTACATTTTTTTTGTCCTTTGGTGTTATTGAGTGGACTAATATGATTTAATAAAGCTTGTTTTACTTATCACATGAGGATGCCACCTATGATCCAATTTAGACTCATCACTATAGTGTTTCTTGCAGCCTACCTTTCTTCATGCCAAAAGTGTGAGAGAGACGGTGCCAAAGTGGCTGAAAAAGCAGATGAAGGTAGTTCAGCTCAGGAAGCACCTGTTGGTGAAGTTACCGAGCTTCAAATTACAGATACTCAAGAAGGAGCGGGTAAAGTTGCAGAAAACGGCATGACGGTAGACGTACATTATGTTGGAACTCTCTTGTCGGGGCAAAAGTTTGATAGTTCCAGAGATCGTAATCAACCATTCAGCTTCAAACTTGGAGCAGGTCAGGTAATTAAAGGTTGGGAACAAGGGGTTGTNGGCATGAAAGTCGGTGGTAAACGCAGNTTGGTTATACCTCCTGCTTTAGCATACGGAGAGCAAGGTGCCGGTGGTGTTATCCCCCCTAATGCTACTTTAAAGTTCGAAATNGAACTTCTCGAAGTCAAGTAACTTAATTGACTTGCCNTGATTCATGGTTGAANGGTTACTGNTAGGCTNATTGACTAAGGTTTTNTNTTTCCTNATGTCGATTTGATGACTGACTTCTGGAATCAGTTCTGTGATTATTGGAATNANTCCAATAATCACAGANGCTGGTGNNNTNTANANTGCTGCTACAGNCGGCATTGATCAGCTGAACACTGNCCCTCAGGCCCCATTGGTCCAACTGGTCCCATCGGCCCNGGACCTCCATTTTCACCCGGTCTNCCTCTTGTTCCTTCGGGGCCTTGNGCTCCCCGTAGTCCAGTGTCACCTTTTGGCCCTTGTGGTCCTTGTGGTCCCATNGGTCCTGTTTCTCCNGTGACACCTCTGTCCCCTTGTGGTCCTTGTGGACCGGTGTTACCGATGTCNCCCTGAGGTCCAGANAGCCCTTGAGGACCCATTGGNCCNGTTTCGCCTTGGTCTCCNTGAGCCCCTCGGTCACCTTTTACGCCTTGTGGTCCCATAGGTCCAGTTTCACCACGATCACCTTTATCACCTTTATCACCTTTATCACCTTTATCACCTTTATCACCTTTNGCTCCTGTGTCTCCNGTTGGTCCGGGAGTTCCAGTATCGCCTTTGTCGCCTTTGTCGCCTTTGTCGCCTTTATCACCCTGATAACCGCGGGGTCCCATCGGTCCTATGTCCCCTTTTGGTCCTTGNGGTCCTGCTGGNCCTGCTGGNCCCATTGGTCCGATGTCGCCTTGTGGCCCTCTTTGCCCAGTTTCACCGACGGATCCGCGGTCGCCTTTATCGCCCTTATCCCCTTTCGGTCCGCGCATGCCTCTACTACCAAAGGAACTAAANACAGGAACATGTTGGGTATCCCATTCCCAAGTGGTTGATGAGGAGGAAGAGTGTCCACCGTATCCATATTGGTCGTTATCATGTTGATCACTGCTTTTGACCTTCACTTTACGGGTGAGCTCGATAGCTAATTCTTCAGTTGGCTTTTGAGTCAGCCAGTATGATAAGTTTGCTTGTCGGCCTAATGCTACACTGAAATTACAGGTGTCAGTAACATGNACCCGGTGATATTCAGGTCCGAAGTAAACNTCTCCGGAATAGCGGTTCACGATACTGATTTTATAAGTTTCGAGNTTATTGCAGACGTCTTTACTATATCCCCAGTTGAATTGGGTTGGTCTGTNGCCNCAGGCACATCGATCGGCTTGAATGAACAGAGAAGCCCATGTCGGGGTGTCATCCATCTCTTCCAGTGGTTCGTTGCCGGGAGTTGCATCGCCTTCATTTTCTTCAATTGGTTCAACTTCAGCTTCTTCGCTTTTCTCAGAATCTATAGATTNTCCAAAGTCTGGTTCCTGNGTTTGCTGAAGTGATTTGGCAGAGTCAGCGCTTTGTGGCTGTTTTGCCAACAAATCGTTAGCCACGTTNTCGACTGCAAAGCGCTTTTTCTCGCTTGCTAATGGATTACCGCCACAGCCGTGAAATCCAGGGATGAGCGTGATCATCAAAGTCAGCCCTAAGAGGTGTTTAGGTATCTTGTTCATATCTTGTCTCCACTTCAGGTCAAATTGGTTTTAGCATGCAGGGCAACAATGATTGACCTTGCTGGCTTTACCACAAAGACCTCGGTTGCAGGCCTTAGCAANGTGAGCAAAAAAGNGNATTTCTTATTATGNTAATAATTATAGNTNNTTATNTGNNNGNTNTTCGTGGTATTTAAAAACGGGAGTGTTATGACCTCCCGTTTTTGATTGTTATTAGTGTTGCGNTATATAAGTTATGATTAGTTCAGATCNGTAGNTTGAAATTGATAATCACAGAGCTTTTAAGGCTTCATCAGCAGCCTTTTGGCCGGTTTTGGTNGCTNTAGCTATATTTTCTTTNCCTGACAACGCCCTNTGAATCATAATGCGCATTCCATCCCANGCNGCACGCATTTCTACTTCAGCTGGAGCGGCNGTNCCATNCTTTGCTGCTTCCATAAGAGGTTTCAACTTGGTNAATTTCTGAACCTTAGGGTCTTGTCTTGCTTCNAGAGTTGCNGGTATCCGATTTACCCTTTTGGCAAGTCGCAGTTGGATGCGTCTNCTAGCGATAAATTGAGCAAATTTTTTCGCTGCTTTTAGTTTTTCTGGGCTACTCGCTTTGTTAAAGAAAAGAAATCGCCCNCCCAAATAAGGGCGCATTGGTAANCCNGTTTCGGATATAATTGGCAGAGGTGCAATGCCTAAGTTTGCTCCAAAGGTGTCTCTAAGTCCTTGGACGTCCCAGTCACCGGTAATATGGAAAGGTGTTTTTTGACTCATGAACATGCTTTTAGCGCAGTTGTAATCACAATCTTGTGGGATAACTTTATGTTTGTTTTTAAGGTCTACTAAGAATTGTAGCGCTTTCTTAGTTGCTTCATTATCAATATTTACAGTTATTGTTTTTTGTTCTTTACTAAGTGGTGATGCTCCATAACCCCCAAGGATGGGAACAAACCAGTATGGTTCAGATTGGAAAAAAGCTAACCCGTAGGTTTTGTTTTTTTCAGAACTAAATTTCTTTGCTACTTGAATTAATTCATCGGTGGTTTTGGGTGCATTAGGTACCATTTTCTTATTATATAAAAGCATTAGGTGATTACCTTCACTAACTGGCATGCCCCATACTTTGTCTTTAAGCTTAACTATGTTGACAAGCTCTGGATTAAATTTGCCTTTAGGACTTAAGTCAGAAACTTCATGAATGACATTAGCTGTTGCAAAGACTCCGGCGATATCGTTTGGTCCATAAATAATATCAGCACCGTCACCAGTGACTGCAGACCTTAAGAATTTAGTTCTCATGGTTTCATTTTCGTAGTGCTGGCGGGTGATTTTTATTCCGGGGTTTTCTTTTTGGAATACCGTAATCCATTTATCCATTTCTTTTTGAATTTCGATCTGATCCTGTTCCCAGATGGTGATTTCCGTGGTTTTCCCATAAACTTGGTTTGTCGCACTAAGGCCGATCAAAAACCAGAAGGCCACCCGTTTTAACGTGTCAGTGATCTGAGCTGAGAACATTATGACTCCTTTAACGTAATTTTATCGATCTTAATTTTGTTTATGAGCCCGACATAATTAGCATGCTGATGCCATAGCATACAAGGGGGATGATATGATTTTATTTATATTTTTCTGACCTCACGGATAAATTTTTTTGGTTTTTAACCTATTTGTATGATTGAGTAATTTACAGAATCCCATCACCACAGAGTTCTTTGGATGATCTATGTCCATTCATTTGTCAGTCGTCGTGGCAAACAAAATAAATTCCATTAGCTTCCTAGAGAGCATAGGTGTGTCGATGTAGCTTGGTTGATATTAATCTCAGCTTGCAGTTTAATGATTATAGATTAGATTTTATCAAAAAAAGAGTTGGGTTCCTTCTTTAAGTGATAATAGCTTGATAGGGTATGGGAGGCCTTTTTTGAATATGGTCTTGAAAAAGTTGATGCATTATTCAGCTAGGCACGGTTGGCTATTTTTAGGGAGCTTACTGTTAATAATTTCATATCTTTTTTACTTTTTACCTGCTTTTCACGCTAAAGTTCTCGCATATACCGGTGGCACTGGAAGTATTGACTCAACCTTTTTAGCCACTCCTGAAGCTCTTTATGAATTAGTTGCTGGATGGGGGGCTGAAGGTCGCAGTTCCTATATAGCCGATCGCCTGAGCTTTGATATTTTGTGGCCGATCTCGTTTACCATGCTTCATTTTTTTGCCATTTCTTGGCTGTGGTTCCGTTGCCGAAAAGATGAGTGGCTCATGGTTCTCGGGGGGTGGTTGGCTCTCTTGCCATTCGCATTTGACATGGGCGAAAATATTTTAGCGATGCAATTTGTTTATTTATTTCCGGAGAAAAATTTAGTGCTGGGGCAGTGGCTTTCAGTCATGACTACCAGTAAATGGGTCACCGTATTGATGGTTGAAACTTTGTTGCTGGTATTTATATTCATTTGGATAAAAAGTCTGTGGTTTCGTGCGGTGTCGTCTGGGTCACGAGATTTATGACAATTAATAAAAAAAGTCTGATCATACTCATATGATCAGACTTTTTTGACTGCAAAATATTTAGAAATGGCTTATTAGTATTGGCAATTCAAGTCCATGCCCTTAGTCGCCAGATAGTCCTCTAACGAAAGAAATTCACCAGTACTTTGGTCGAATAGTGGGTTGCCGCCGATATATGCGGTATCGACAGAGTCACAGAATTCATTCTTTAAGTAGTCCTGGTAAGACACAGTGTTATTTGGGGTATCGACGTTTCTGAGCAGAATATCTAGAGAGCGTGTTTCGTCTAATTCCATAATGATAGAAATTGTTTTATATACAGGATCATAAATCCTTGTGCAGGCCTTTTCGATTTCTGGCTTTGTTATTAGAGCATAGACTTCTTTAACTTGTTCTACCTGTTCAGAAATTAAAGTTACTTTATTTTGGGCTGCTATACATGCATTAGACCCGAGCTCTATGGTGGTTATCATCTTAAACTTACGAACGTTTTCATCTTCAGAAGCTAATTCAAAAACAGAGACATTTTCCATTACAGCTAGCTCAGAATAGCTACCTGCTAGTGTACTGGTTGCTAAAAACATTGAGGCTGAAGCTAGTACATTGATCAATTTTAACATTTTCTTCTCCTTCTGGGATTAAGCGAAGCGGGATATACCCCGTTTACCTGTTGTTTAAAGAATCTTGTATTATCCAAACCTGATGTCATCAGATGATGATTTGCTTGGCATATACCTATCAAAATAAAATAAAAAAGTGTAGGTTTGGCCGGCCAGTCAGATGTGGTTGTGGCTTTGATGAGATAAAATTTAGGCGAATTTTACTAATCATTTTGTGAAGTGGTCTAGTATGTTTAGGAGGTTAACTCGGTTGCAAAAAATTGACTTATCGCAGTTAAAACCATGGATAGTAACTATGTTATTCGGATTAAAGAGGTAATTGTGATCGGGGGCCGCTCATTGGCATCAGAGTCAGAATGCAGGAAAACAGACCGATCTGATGCCGTATAAGAGTCTTATTTCATATTTTCTTCGAATTTTTGGTGGTGGAAGTGGAGACGGTGGTCACATCCCCAAGAGGAAACAGACTCTTTAAATATAATTGATCCAACTCTTTGCCAGTTTTTCTTGCCGGTGTCAGAGGTGTAGATGCCCATGGTGAATTTACCATTTTCGCTAATATGTTGATTGATCTCGTCGCGAAAGTCTTTGAGAGAGTTGGTTGATTCGTTGTCATCGCCTTTAGCCATCATCCACTTAGGAGTTCTGACTTCGCCGTCTTCGTCTAGTCGTGATACTGGGTAGAGTTGGCGAATACCTGGCTTCTTGTCGGCCTCGGCAAATGAATTTACTGCCGCTAGTCCTAAGCCAACAATTTTTGCTACTGAAAGACTAATCGGCGGTACTAAGCTGGGTTCATTAGTCATCTCCACACGAGTAAAGTTAGGGGCGTAAGTGCCTATCAAATTATCGATTAGAAAAAAATTCGCTGTTTTTACGACTTCATCACCATTATTAGTTGGAAAAATTTTACCTGCTAAACCAAATCCGCGATAACTTCCTCTTTTAGTATTTGTTAGAGTTGTGGAAGCTCTTGCAATAATTTTGCCTTTCGATCCTTTGCGAAAATAACCACTGTATATAGAACTCTCAGTGATTTTCCATTCCCCTTGCAGGCAAATACCATTGGCATGAAGTAACTTATCAAATGGAGGGATAATATCATTTTTATCCTCCACGGTTCTTTTGGCTGCTTCTGCCAGGAGATTGTATCCCTGCTGAAAGAAGCTTTTTCTTGTCACCTTAGTATCAGACAATTCAAAATATGGTTCGTTTTTTACTTCATCCCAGACTTCATTGAAGCTAGATCCATCATAGGTAAATGCTATGGTGGGTGTGAAAAGTAATGCTAACGCATTCAGTCGCAGAGATTTAAAGTTCATTTTGATACTCCTTATTTATATATGAAAAATAGATCATTAAATATTTTTTCATTTCTGTTTCTAGGTCTGTGGCAAAAATTTCGAGACTAGAGTCTTGCTCAAGAATTCTTTCTAATGTAGCCGATCTTTGTTCCATTAAATAAAGGCCGTTAAAATGAGCAGTGTAATGAATAATGAAGGGCCCAAAATCACCATCTTTGAGATATGGGCTTAATTTTGAGATCTCAGTGTCTAGATAAACTACTTTATTCAGTAAGTAACTTTTAAACTTTCTTAGGAAATCGGCATTGAGGCTGATTTCGAGTACTGTATTCAATAATGGCATTAGTTTATTAAACTTTTTTCTTTTGCAGTGTTTACTAACTAATAATTCAATGGTCTCTTGGAGTGATAACTGTTGGGAAAATATATCCAGCACTTCTTCTAGCCATAGTTCTAACTCTACTTTGTAGATCTCTATAAAGATTTCTTCTTTTGAATCAAAAAAATTATATAAGGTAGCCTTTCCCATATTGGCTATTTCAGCGATTTGCCTCATTGAGACATCACGATATTCTCGCTCTGTAAATATTTCGCTGGCTGCACCTACGATGCACCTTTTTTTCTTATTTCGTTCTTCTGTTGAATATGCCATCGATACACCCACTAATACGACCATTGGTCGCATTATTAAGACCGCTGGTCGTTTTTTGCAAGTATCATATTGTTGCACTTAGGTTGGGATTTATTTGTCAATAATAACAGGTATTTAAAAAAGTGGCGGGGGGCTTTATTCCAGAGTAGGAATAAAGCCGGCTGGTGATGTTAAGTGTCAGCGGTGCTTTTTTTCAAAAGAGAGCATAAATTGAGCTAATTTTTCTACACCCTCTTTCGGCATGCCATTATATATAGATGCTCTGATTCCGCCTACTTTTCTGTGACCCTTGAGAGCATATAGACCATTGGTATTAGCTTCTGTAATAAAATCACTT